>JAPLNB010000263.1 GCA_026693085.1 Planctomycetota bacterium
GATCCCCGCCCCCCTTCCTCATTCGAAAATCAAAAATCGAAAATCGAAAATCTGAACACCCCGCCGCATAATCCTATTATCTTGATCCCATGACCGACCCATCATCCATCTCCCGCTGGCTCACCTACCGCCAAAGCGAAATCGACGGCGCCGCCACCTACCACGCCCTGGCCGAACTCGAATCCCAACCCCAGCTCAAACAGGTCTACGCCAGCCTCGCCAAGAGTGAAGACGACCACGTCGCCTTCTGGGAAACAAAACTCAAAGAAGCCGCCGCCACCTTCCCCCCACCCCGCCCAAGCCTCCGCTCCCGCATCCTCGTCTTCCTCGCCCGCCGCCTCGGCCCATCCTTCGTCGTCCCCACCCTCGCCATGCACGAACAGGCCGCCCGCAACGAATACGACGACCAACCCGAAGCCCGCGAAGCCAAACTCTCCAACTCCGAACACTCCCACGCCCGCCTCCTCACCGCCATCGCCTCCGCCAAAGGCGCCGGCATGGAAGGCGGCGCCCTCGCTCGCCTCGAAGGCCGACACCGCTCCATCGGCGGCAACGCCCTCCGAGCCGCCGTCCTCGGCGCCAACGACGGACTCTGCTCCACACTCTCCCTCGTCATGGGCGTCGCCGGCGCCGGCCAACCCTCACCAAACGTCCTCATCGCCGGACTCGCCGGAATCCTCGCCGGAGCCTGCGCCATGGCCATGGGCGAATGGCTCTCCGTCCAAAGCGCCCGCGAACTGGCCCAAAGCCAACTCGCCGTCGAAGAAGCCGAACTCCGCGAAGCACCCGAAGAAGAACAGCACGAACTCGCCCTCATCTACCAGGCCAAAGGCCTCCCCAAGCCCGAAGCCGAATCCCTCGCCGCCAAACTCATCGCCGACAAAACCACCGCCCTCGATACCCTCGCCCGCGAAGAACTCGGCCTCAACCCCGAAGAACTCGGCGGCTCCGCCTGGGAAGCCGCCATCGCCTCCTTCTTCCTCTTCATCGTCGGCGCCATCGCCCCCATCCTCCCCTTCTTCTTCCTCACCGGCCCCACCGCCATCATCGGCAGCCTACTCGCCAGCACGGTCGCACTCTTCCTCATCGGCTTCGCCATCACCCTCATGACCGGCCGATCCGTCCTCTTCACCGGCACCCGACAAGTCCTCATCGGCCTCGCCGCCGCCGCCATCACCTTCGGCGTCGGCCATCTGATCGGCAAACTCTTCGGCCTAACCATCGCCGCGTGAGCTGCCTCCGCGTACCACCCCTCCGCAAACTCCGCCCTCCCCTTCCCAACCACCCCCACCAACCACCGCCTCCCAACGCCCAACTTGCTATCCGAATTTATTTGCTATTTGTCCTATCTCAATAGAACAATCTAACGATTCGCACTGCGCACACTTGACATTCTATCGCCATCCGTTATAGTACTTATATAACAGTCGCGAGACGCGTATGTTCCTCTCCATCAACGAACACGACCCCGCTCCGATCTATCTCCAGATTGTATCCCAGGTTAAAGACCAGATCGCCGCCGGCGTACTCCGTCCTGGCGACGACCTCCCCGGCGTGCGCGAGCTGGCCGACACCCTCAATATCAACCTTCATACCGTCCATCGCGCCTACCAGAAGCTTCGCGACGATGGCCTGATCCACCTCCGCCTCGGCCGCCGCGCCAAGATCGCGCCTCTTCGCGAATCTCCCCCCTCCCAAACCGATCTTGAATCCGCCCTCATCGCCCCCCTCAACCAACTCATCACCGAGGCCTACCACCTCCGTCTCTCCGACGACGACTTCCGCCGGCTCGTCGATGAACTACTCCAAACCCGCAAAGAAAGGAGCACACGCCCATGAAACGCACGCTCTACAACCCTCTCTGGACCCAACTCCCCGCCTTCGCGCTGATCGCGACCATCATCATCCTCGTCGCCCGCGCCTGGCCCCTCCCCGAGCGCGTCCCTGTCCACTTCAACTTCGCCGGCCAACCCAACCGCTTCGGCTCACCGTGGGAAGCCATCGCCGCGTTCGTCGTCGTCCCGTTCCTGCTCCTGATCCTCTTCGCCACCTTCGATGAAGTCTGGACCCGCCAGGAAAAACGCAAACGCTTCAACTGGATCTCCCTCATCGGCACCGCCGCCGTCGCCTTCTTCACCGGCATGGCCATCAGCTACCTCGTCTCTATCCGCCGCACCCCGCCCAACCTCGCGCTCCAATGGAGTCTGATCGTCCCCCTGATGGCCGTCTCAATGCTCCTCGCCGCCTTCCTCGAATCTCTCCGCCCCCATTACCCCCACCCAACCCCAGTGCCCACTCCCGAACCCATCCCCACCGACCTCATCCAGCGCATCCGCGCCGGCTCCCGCTGGGCCTACTTCGAATCTCAGAATCCCCAGTGGGTGTTCACCTCCGTCCTCGTCGGCGTCGCACTCATCCAGGCCATCTTCGCCATCGTCTGCGCCTCCTCTGGACAGCCTTGGATCGCCGTTCTCCTTGCCTTCACTTCCATTCTGCTCCTCTCCCTCTCCGGGGGCATGCGAGTCCTGGTCACGCCCCAGTTCCTGCGCGTCCGATTCGGCTTCCTCCCCATCCGCGTCCTGCGCCTCAAACTCACCGACATCACCTCCGCCCAGACCCTCGAATTCTCCCCGCTCGCCGATTTCGGCGGCTGGGGCATCCGCCGCAACCGTCAAATGTGGGGCTACTTCCTCCGCGGCACCCGCGGCGTCAAACTCCAAACCGCCAAAGGCAAACAATACCTCATCGGCTCCGACCACCCCGACCGCCTCGCCACCATCCTCCAATCCGCCCTCACCGCCCCCCGCTGAGCCTTGAAACTGGCCGCCGAAACGAAGACCATCCCACTCATGCCCAACCACTCCTCCATCACCACCATCATCTTCGACTGGGGCGGCGTCCTCATCGACGACCCCGCGCCCCTCCTCCTCTCCATCTTCTCCCGAACCCTCGGCGTCCCCTCCGACGCTCTCGTCAACGCATTCAAGCACCACGCCGAACCCTTCCAAAAGGGCCTCTGCCCCGAATCCAACTTCTGGCAAGCCATCTGCGCCGACCTCCACGTCCCCCCGCCAACCATCCCCTCCTTCTGGGGCGCAGCCTTCCGCGAAATCTACCTCCCCCAAAAGCCCATCTGGTCCCTCGCCCGCTCCCTCCACCAAGCCGGCTACAAGACCGCACTCCTCTCCAACACCGAACTCCCCGGCGTCGAGTTCTTCCGCGCCGCCCAGCCCCACTGCTTCGACGCCCTGATCTTCTCCTGCTGCGAACACTGCCGAAAACCCGAAAAACGCATCTACGACCTCGCCCTCGAAAAACTCCACTCCCGCCCCGACCAAACCCTCTTCATCGACGACAACGAACACTACGTCCAAGGCGCCCGCGATGCCGGCCTCCACGCCCTCCGCTTCACATCCCCTCGCGCCCTGCGAAAAGACCTCGCCGCCCTCGGCGTAGCATAGCTATCTTGCCCGTGCGCCCTGTATAATCCCCCCATCTAACAGGGAGACCTTATGACGCTTCATCTGCAACTGCTCGTCGCCTTCTCACTGGCGTTCCTGCTCTGGCCATCCCTCCGCGCCGCCGACTTCCCCCAAAAACCCGCCAAAATCCCCGTCATCCTCGACACCGATATCGGCGACGACATCGACGACACCTGGGCCCTCGCCCTCATCCTCAAAAGCCCCGAACTCGATCTCAAACTCGTCGTCGGCGACTACTACAAAGCCAACTACCGCGCCAAGCTCATCGCCAAGTTCCTCCAGACCGCCAACCGCTCCGACGTCGCCGTCGGCGTCGGCCTCAAGCCCGAAGACACCGCCACCGCCGGACAGGCCAAATGGGTCGAAAACTACAACCTCAAATCCTACCCCGGCAAGGTCCACCCCGACGGCGTCCAAGCACTCATCGACACCATCATGGCCTCCCCAACCCCCATCACCCTCATCTCCATCGGCCCAGCCCCCAACGTCGCCGAAGCACTCCGCCGCCAGCCCGAAATCGCCAACAAGGCCCGCTTCGTCGGCATGTACGGCTCCGTCCGCAAAGGCTACGACGGCAACGCCAAGCCCGCCCCTGAATGGAACGTCAAGGCCGATCCCAAAGCCTGCCAAAAGGTCTTCACCGCGGCCTGGGACATGACCATCACTCCTCTGGACACCTGCGGCCTCGTCCGCCTCAGGTCCGCCAAATTCAAAACTCTCCGCGATAGCACCGACCCCATCGCCAAAGCCGTCATCGAAAACTACGACCTCTGGGCCAAAGGCAAACCGAACGAAAGCTCCATCCTCTTCGACACCGTCGCCGTCTATCTCGCCTTCTCCACCGACCTGGCGAACATGGAGAAACTAAGCATCCGGGTCGCCGACGACGGCATGACCCTCATCGACCCCCAAGGCAAGCCCATGAACGTTGCCGCGAGCTGGAAAGACCTGGCCGCCTTCGAAGACCTGCTCGTCAAGCGCCTGACCACCGCGGTTGCCGCCGAGAACAGCCGGCCATAGAGTTGTATAACGAGGTGTGCTGATGACCCGCAAACTGACGCTAATCTACGAACTGCCAGAAGAGCTCTGCCAGGTCCTCGAGCAGAAGGCCAACACAGAACGCCGGCGTCTGGAGGACGTCGTCGCAGAGCATCTGGCTGCTCATCGGCGGCCGCGCCCCGCGATGACCACCGCGGAGATCGATCGGCGTAAAGCAGCATTCGATCGGCACCTCGGTGCGTGGGACAGCGGCAACCCGAAATCATCCGAAAATGAGCAGATCGATGCGGATCTGGCTCGTGAGTATGGCAAGCAGTAGCAAGGGACCCAAACATGTTCCTCGATACGTCGGGCCTGTTGAGCCTCTATGATGCCCGCGATGCCTTTCACGCCAATGCCGTGCAACTCTATCGTGGTGCCCACCGGCTCATCACACACAATTACGTGCTTGCGGAGCTGGCTGCGCTGGCCAACGCCCGCAATCTGCCACGCGAAGGTGCGCTGCGGTATATCGCCGATCTGCTCGATCATCCTGTGATTGAGACTCTCTGGGTCGACGAGCCGTTGCACCGTGCCGCGCTGACTCTCCTCAGCCGACGTCTGGACAAGACGTACTCTCTCTGTGATGCCGTGAGCTTCCTCCAGATGGAGGAGCGACGCATCAGAGAGGCGCTGACCACGGATCGCCATTTTGAGCAGGAAGGATTCACCCGCCTGCTCAAGCAGTGAGCCCGGCTCAGAACAACACCGGCTTCCCCAACCTCCGCCGAATCACCTGCACCTGCCCCGCGTGCATATCCAGATGTTCCGGCATCAGCAACACCAGGTGACCCACCGTCGGGAAAAACGCCTTCATCTGCTCCGGCGCCGGCTTGTTCAGATCGGCCTCTTTCAGCGACTTGACCCAGCTCACCGTCGCCGCCCGCACCTTCCCAAACAGCTCCAGAAGCTGCGCCTTCGTCCCAAACGCCTTGGCATCATCAATCTTCGATGTCTCCTTGGTGAACTTCTCGGCAAACCCCGCCGGCAACTCCGCCGCCTTCCCCCCGCACGCGCCCACCATTTGCGCCTCGGAACTGATCAGATGCCCCAACTGCCACATCGCATGATTCGCCCCCGCGCATGGCCGAACCATCATGTCCGCCTCGCTGAAATCCCCCACCAGCATCTTCAGCATCTCCAGATTCCTCGCACACGAATCCGCAATCAATTCAATCGCCGTCATGATTCACTCCTGTCTGTAATCACACCGCCTCGCGTCCTTCCGATGTCGGGCGCCTTAGGTTATCATCTCCCTCTCAACAGGAGAATCCATGGCCAAGAAAAAACTCACCGACACCCAAAAAAAGAAGAACCTCCTTAAAGCCATCCCCGCCCCCAACCTCCCCTACGAACCCCGCGACCCCAAGCGCTATTCCCCCAACATCGGCCTCATCGCCTGCGGCGGAATCACCGAATGGCACCTCCGCGCCTACAAAGCCGCCGGCTACAACGTCGTCGCCCTCTGCGACCTCATCCTCGAACGCGCCGAGAAACGCCGCGAACAGTTCTACCCCAACGCCGACGTCTACACCGACTACCGCCACATCCTCGACCGCGATGACATCGATGTCGTTGACATTGCCACCCATCCCCCCGAGCGCCTTCCGTTGATCCGCGACTCCCTGCTGGCTGGAAAACACGTCCTCTCCCAGAAACCTTTCGTCCTCGACCTCGCCACCGGCGAAAAGCTCATCGATCTCGCCCGCAAACAGAAAGTGAAGTTCGCCGTCAACCAGAATGGCCGTTGGGCCCCCCATTTCTCTTACATCCGCAACGCCATCTCCGCCGGCCTCGTCGGCCAGATCCAAGGCGCCCACCTCTCCGTCCACTGGGACCACAACTGGGTCAAAGGCACCCAATTCGACACCGTCCGCCACGTCATCCTCTATGACTTCGCCATCCACTGGTTCGACATCCTGACCTGCTTCATGGGCGGGAAGATGGCCAACCGCGTCTATGCCTCCTTCACCCACGCCCCCGAGCAAAGAGCCAAAGAAGCACTCCTTGGCCAAGCGCTCATCGAATACGACCACGCCCAGGCCACCCTCGCCTTCGACGCCAACACCCTCTTCGGCCCCCAGGACCGCGTCTACATCGCCGGCACCAAAGGCACCCTCACCGCCTACTCCACCGCCGGCTCACCAATGGAAGTGAAGCTCTACACGAAGAAAGGCCTCGCCACCCCCAAGCTGAACGGCAAGTGGTTCCCCGACGGCTTCCACGGCACCATGGGCGAACTGCTCCGCGCCATCGAAGAGAACCGCGAACCCTACAACTCCGCCGAAAACAATCTCAAGAGCCTCGCCCTCTGTTTCGCCGCCATCAAGGCCGCCGAAACCCACCAATCTCAAATCCCCGGCAAAGTCAGAAAACTGACCGCCTGAAAATCCAACTCGCTTTCTCCCTCTCCCGGTACTCCGGGAGATCCCAACGCAATCTCCCCTCTCCGGGAGAGGGTTGGGTGAGGGCTTCCTTCTTTTCCTCGCCCAGTACGCTGGGACAGCCACGCGGCGGTTCCGGCGCGGTTGGTACGCGCAGTCGGAAGACCTTCCAAACAAGAAACCCCGGTGCCACCGCGCCGGGGTCCCCTGTCTCCAACTTCGACTCCATCACGAGTTGATGAAGTCGATGTCGTCCGCAAACTCGCCCGCGTTCAGATCCGTTACCCGATCCCGCACACCACTGTCCTTGTTGAACAGGAACCAGTCCTCTCCGGCGTCGCCGGTCAGGATATCGATGTTGCCGTCATCGAACACCGTCTCCAGGTCTGGATCGACGGACTCGGACAGCAGGAAGTAACCGCCATTCGCCAGGTCGAGCGGCGTCCCGCTGCCATCGCGGATGTTCTGTACCCGGGTCGTGTAATCGTGGTCCGTCCGGGTCCACTCCGCCCTGATCTTCTGCAGCGCCGTCAGGTCATAATCGTACTTCGTATACCCGGCCACAAGAATATCGTCGCCGGCGTTGCCGACGATGCGATCGATGCCCTTGCCGCCAATGAGCACATCCCGCCCTGCCCCGCCCGCCAGCAGGTCAAGCCCGTTCCCGCCCACCAGGATGTCATCCCCGCCGCCGCCCCGGATCAGATCGATCCCCTTGCCTCCGAAGATGATCGCGGACTTCGTCACGCCGCTAGCGACGCTAATGATGTTCCCCGCGTCCCCGCTGCGGATGATGATGTCGCCGGTGGGGTTGAACGTCCCCGCACTCCCGTTGTTATAGACACTCACTCCCGCGCCGCCCGGGCTCACCGTGATAAGGTTCGCTCCCGACGTCGCCCCGCCAATCAGCAGGTTCCCATTCACCACGGCTGCGCCAATGACCGTGATTGCCTTCGTCACGGCCGCATTCGCCGGCCCATTGTCATCGCCGACCGTCACGCTCACCGTATAAGCTCCATCTTGCCCGAACGTATGGCTGATCGAGATCGCCCCAGCCGCCACCGGCACCGACACAACCGATCCATCCCCAAAGCTCCACGTCGCCGTGTAGGCCTCATTAGTCCCCGGGTCCGCAAAACTCGACGCGAATTCCACCGCAAACCCGCGTACGCCCGTCGTCGGCCCCGCAATCGGCGTCACGACCGGTGCCACGTTCTCCACCGTCACGGACACCGTGTTGCTGGCGGCGTACATGCCGTCCTCATCGGTGGCACTGGCGCTGATCGTGTAGCTGTTCGGGCCGTTGCCGTAGATGTGCGTAACCGACAACGGGTTGCCGGCGAAGGTCTCAACGCCGCCGTCGCCCCAGTTGATCGTCCAGGAGCTGGTCGTGTCGGTGCCAGGATCGCTCGATACCAGGTTAAGGGTATAGACCGCTCCTTCATCCGACGTCGCCGCCCCGTTGAGCGTCAGTGTCGGTGCGACGTTGTCAACCACAATGCTTGCGGAAGCGGATGCGGCGTCGTCATTGATGCTCACGGTGACCGTGTAGGTGCCGTCATCGGCTGGCGTAAAAGTGGCCTTGCTCGGATCACCGGCGACCGGCGTGGCGCCGCTCCAGACGTAGGTGACACTGCCCCCGCCGGAAGCTCCTTCCGCTCGGTGCTGGCTTTGATTGAATCTGATCGCTGAGCCTCCAGCACTGCCGACCGCCGTCAATATCACGGACTGACCTTCTGTCATCGTGGCGCTGCTCGGCGTTACTGTCACGGAAGCCGCCCCTCCGCCCGTGATGAACCCGAGGTCAAACTGGGTAAAGAAGAAGACGCCCTGCTGCGTGTTGCCAGCGATGAGCAACTGCTGCGTACTTGCGCCTGTTGGATCGCTGACCAGTGCGGTTATGGGGCAACTGGCGTCGATGTTGAACGGGACACTGGCTATGCCACCCGGTACGTAGTCTAGATTGAGATCCCCGCTGTCGGAGTAGCGGGCCACGATCGCTTCTTCACCGCTGACGCCAAAGCCAAGGCCGGCCACCACGATACCGCCGTTGCTGTCAAAGATCATGTCCTCGATCAGCCCGCCGTAGTAGCCGCCGGTGGGGGTCATGATCGGGTTCTCCTCCTCGTCCGTTCCAGTCTGCGTATAGGTCACCGGAGGGAGCGCTGTCTCGACAATGCCGCCCGTGCCGAAGTCGCTGTCTAACTCGCCACTGCTCGTGTAGCGTGCCATCGCGAATGCATCGCTAACTCCACCAGCCAGGATCTTATCGTTTGCGTCGACCGCCAGGCTGTTGATCGAAAAGAACGATCCGATGGTCGTTATGACCTTTCCGTCGCCGCCAGACCCAAAGGTCACATCGAGGATGCCATGCGAGTCGTAACGCATCATGCCGAAGGCGGTGGCATAGCCATCATAGGTCTGGACTCCTAGGATGATCTTACCGTCCGACTGCAGAGCGATGGCATGGAGCTCATCGAGACTGCTCATGATGAATGGAGTGATTTCCCATCCCTCGCTGGAATCCTCAGTGACAGGGCTCCCAAAAGAGTGATCCAAGCTCCCATCGTCACTCAGGTATCGTGCGACAGCGAAACCATTGTTGGCCGCATCGTTGCTGTAGTTGGTCCCGGCCACGAGCACGTTATCGCTACCGTCGATGGCAACCACGGGATCTCCGGCAGAGTCGTATTGACCACCGGAGTTGGTGAAATGCTGGACAACGATTCCGCCATTGCCGAATTGGTCGTCCGGAGTCCTGTCCTGTTCCGAACCATCGTCTAGGCGCCCATCCGGGTCGAGGCGGATGATCGCGAAGGCATTCCCGCTGTCGCTTGCGTCACCCAGGTCACCGACTTCATAGGTCGTTCCCACCACCAGTATCCGGCCTATGCTGTCCACGGCCATCCCGGTGACTGTGTCGAGTTGCTGGCTGGTGCCGACGTGCGCAGTAGCCAGGCCGCCCTCGCCAAAGCTGGCGTCAAGATCCCCATTCGACATATAGCGGGCGACGGCGACAGAATATGGGCCGGTGGCATCGGTGATGATCCCGGCTACAAGAAGCTTCCCATCGCTCTGTCGGGCTGCAACCTGGCCTCCGGCAAAGTCCACAAGGGTGGTATCGATCACCACGCTCAACAGCCGCCGATCCTCCAACGTCTCCAAAACCGGTTGAATCGCCCCAAGTACCGACAGCTTCCGCCGCGAAGCCCAACGCGACACCACAGAACCCCGCACCACCTGCGTCATACGGTCAAGCATGGTCATTCCTCCAGTTTCCCGACGAAGATCAGAATTGAAAATGCAACAACGCCCGTTCACCCGCTTGCGAGAAGAGATCATTCTCCACTCTCTTCAACACAGCATTTTTACACAAAAAAACTAATACCCCCTCCGAGATGCCCATTGGCCGACGCTGCTGATAAGTATGACACGAAAAAAAACATAAGCAAACGGAGCAAACTGTTTTCTCATCGTCATTTAGGCCCTTATTTGTACATAATCCTCACCCACCTCACACCCATCCCCATCCCCAAAATCAATCTAGTGCTCCAACACATCGCTAACTGCCGCTTATATCAGGATTAATGCATTCCCCATTGGCCCGTGCCATCCCCATCTTCGCCGCCTTCGCCGCATACGCCGCAGGGGGCTTCTTTCGATGCGGAGTCCCCGCTCGCACTGGCCATGCCCATGACCCGGCATTCGACAGCCGACGGACGACTAGCGTTTGGAGTGGCCGGACTCGTGGCATTGGGTGCAGAGGATCTCTTGAGTGTTGACGAGGAGTTTGGGGCGAGGGGAGCCGTGGGCGTCGTGGCACGTGGCGCATTTGTTGAGGCTGTCGAGGATGTGGCGGTGGGCGAGTTGGAGGTCTACTTCTTCGTGGCAGGTTTGACAGGAGCGGGGGGTCATGGCGAGGCCCAGGGTTCGCGTGGAATCGCCCTTGGTCATGGTGTGGCATTTGTCGCAGGCGAGGGCCTCCGTGGCGTCTTTGATCGGTTGATGCAGGTGGAAGAGGGTGGGGGTCTTGGGATCGGGGGCTGGGGCGTAGGAGATTTTGACCTGGGATGAGCCGGCGGCGATGGCGTGGGGGCCGGGGGAGAGCTTGGCGGAGGCCAGGAGGAGAACCTTGTCGGATTTGTCCTTGAGCAAGGCAGTGGCGGCGGGGGAATGGGATTCGGCTGGGCGTGTGGTAGCGGAGAGTCGGGCGTCGCGGAAGGCCCAGGTGGGGGCGAACGTCATGCGCTCGACCTCAAGGGGTTTGCCGTCCAGCGTGAGCCGGGGCTGGGGATCGGATGACCGAGCGATCACCATCACGAGCAGGAGTTCGGATTGGGTGACCGAGTCGTCGGGGGGATAGAGAACGCCGACGTTGGCGGGGGCATCGGCGGCGTGGGTGGGGGTGCGAAGCAAGAGCGCGAAGGCGAGCGTAGCCACGCCGGCGAGCAGCACGGCGAGCCAAGGATGCTTGCCGAGATTCATTACGCCACCACCCCGTAGCGTTGGACGAGCTTGACGTTCTGGGTGATTTCGTCTTTGTACTTGGGCCACATGCCGACGAGGATGGCGTCGGTCTTCTTGATGCTGGTCAGGGCGTATTGGAAGGCGTCTTCGACGGTGTCGTCGCTTTCGCAGAGCCAGCCGGCGCCGAGGATCTTGAAGGCGATGCAAGGTTTCTTGACCTGTTGGATGACCTTGACCATGTCCTCGCGGTCGCTGTCCATGAAAGGTTCGCCAAGCGGAGCGCGGCCGAGCTTGGCGCGGATTTCGGTCTTGGGGCGGGTGACGTAGTAGAAGCAGCATTGGTAGACATCGGCTTCCCAGCCTTTGTCCTCGGCGTATTTGATGCAGTCGGGGTTGTGGGCGGAGACGCCGGTCTTGATCCCCAGCTCGTCGTGGACTTTTTTGAGGAAATCGTGGACCTGTTCCTGCTTGCCGGCGCGGAAGAGGGTGTCGGTGCTGTTGCCGTGGTGGAGGTAGAAGGGCGGCTTGTACTCCATGATCTCTTTGCCGAGTTTGCCGTCTTTGGCAAGTTCGCCGAGGAAGTAGACGCGCATCTTGGAGCCTTCCTTCCAGATGGTTTTGAGGGCGTTGAGGCATTTGTCCTGCCAGGGGAGGATGACGAGGGTCAGGCCCGCTTTTTCGCAATTGCGGAGGAACTGGGTGGTGGTGGCCTCGTTGTAGTAATCGAGCATGGCGGTGGTCATGTTGCGGATCTGGTGGCTCCAGCCGCCGATGGGGTTGGATCCGATGATCAGGCGGGGTGTGAGGCATCCGGCGATGTTGACCATGGGGAGCGGGCCGGTGGCGGTGGGGGTGGCCATGGGGTTGGATTGGGCGCCTTGGGCGGCGTGGGCTTGTTGCTGGATGAGAGGGAGGGTTGAGGCGGCGAGGGCGCCGGCGGCGAGGTGTTTGAGAAAGTCGCGGCGTGGCTGCCGGCAGGTGGGTTGATTGGATGTTGAGCTGTTGGCTGCGTTGTGATCCATGGTCGTTTCCTGGTCTGAACGTTGGTCCTTCAATTGGGCGCGAATGTATTGGCTTGAAGGCCGGCGATCAAGCAAAATCCACTATGAGACATAGCTTTGTGGTGGGTGGATGTTGAATTGGGGAGGGTGGGGAACCTTTGCGGGTTGGGGAACGTCAAAAGGGATGGTGGCCTGTGGGGGAGACATTTTGTGCCTTGGAGGGGGCGGTTGGGTCGAGTATAAGAGGTGTTATTAAGAAAGGAACAGTACCTATGAGATCACGAACGATGGTGGCGGTGGCGGCGATGCTGCTGATGTTGGCCATTCCCAAGACAGCCAAGTGTGGCTGAGGCGAGCCTGCACGCGGCCAGGTGGCTGCGCAACAGCTCGACACGATGTGGGATGGCTGGATGGTGAGTTTGTCGGCGAGCTATGCCAAGACGATGGAACTTCTTGACGCGAACAAGGTGCGGGAGGCGCGCGACGAGTATCGCATGCGCTTTGTGCCGACGGTCAAGAAGCTCTATACCGAGGCGGCGAAAACGTATCCGCCACGGTTTGCGAAGATCAACGACTGGTGCAGTTGGGCGAGAAACCTGTATACGATGTCGCTCACGGGGGACAAGGTGCTGGCGGGGAACAATGTGGCGGCATCGAAGAAGACGATGGAAGGGTTGCGGGCGCATTTCTATGCGCTGCACCGCCAGACGGAAACGCTCGGGGGCAGCGACTGGATTTATGCGTTCCGGGTGGCGGCAGCGGAAGCCAAGCCCACGGCGGATGTGCTGCGGGAGCTGCGAGACAAGATCGATAAGGCGCAGCTCAGCGTCAAGGCCAACGTGGATGTCGAAGCGTTCAGGAATGCCCGTGCGGAATGGCTGGGAAAGGTCGATCCGATTCTCAAGGATGGAACGATCGACGCGGCGGAGCTTACGGCGCTGCGAAGCGCGACAGAGAAGTTCTATCGCGGGTTTGGGACGCTGTTCGAATAGCAGGATTGGGAACGAAAGAAGGCCGGGGAAGCGCGAAGGCGCTTCCCCGGTCTTGTTTTGCGCAGACCGGAGGACGTCATGAGCGATTGCTGTTGCGGGCAGGGCGCTGAGGCTGGCGTCGGGGCGCCAGACCCGTTGGAGCATTTTGCCAGGATGATTCCGAATTGCCTGGCCTATGCCAACGAAGCGAAGGCGGCGGGCAAGGCGGTCGTGGGGATATTGTGCGAGTACACGCCGCGGGAGCTGATTATGGCCGCGGGGGCGGTGCCGGTGTGTCTGTGCGGGGGGTCGGCGAAGATGATCGCGCCCGCCGAGCAGCATTTGCCGGCCAATCTGTGTCCGCTGATCAAATCGACCTACGGGTATCACCTGACGAAGAACAATCCGTTCCTGGAGATGGCGGATCTGATTGTGGCCGAGACGACCTGCGACGGGAAGAAGAAGATGTACGAGCTGATGGGGGAGACGCGGCCGATGTATGTGCTGGAACTGCCGCAGCGGAGCGGGGAGCCGGGGGCGATGGAGTATTGGCACATCGAACTGAAGAAGTTGAAGAAGGAGCTGGAGCAACGATTTCGCGTGGAGATTACGGATACCAAACTGCGGGCGGCCATTGGCGTAATGAACCGCGAGCGACGGCTGCGACGGGAGTTGGCGGATTTGATGCAATCCGACCCACCGCCCTTGACGGGAAGGCAATTGCTGGAGTTCAAGAGCAGCATATCGGGTATTTGCGTGGATCTGGCGCAGTATGAGAAGGCGTTGGAGGTTTACCGCAACCCGGACGCGAAGCTGTCGGCGAAGGTGCGCGTGATGATGACGGGGGTGCCGATCGTGCATGGGGCCGAAAGGGTGCTGGACATTATTGAGGGGAACGGCGGGGTGGTGGTGTGCATGGAGAACTGCACGGGGTTGAAGCCGATTCTGGAGGATGTGAATGCGGAGGCGGCGGACCCGTTGCGGGCGCTGGCCGAGAAATATTACCACCTGCCGTGCTCGGTGATGACGCGGAATTCCAAGCGGTTGGAGGTCTTGCGACAGCTTGCTGGGCGGTTTCGGCCACAGGCGGTCATCGAGCTGATCTGGCAGGCGTGTTTGACCTATGACGTCGAGGCGTTTCATACGCGCAGGCTGGTCGAGGAGGACCTTGGGCTGCCGTATTTGCGCATTGAGACGGATTATTCGCCATCCGACTCGGCGCGGGTCGCGACTCGGGTGGAGGCGATCTTTGAGACCGTCCGGCAACAGAGTTCGATCTGAATCAAGGAGAAACACGTGAAGAGCACCAAGGGCATTGGTCTGGCGGAGGTTCAACGGGTTTATGGCGGGGCGGAAGGAGATTTGTGGGAGCTGATCATGGGCGAGCAGATCCACATTGGCGGGTTTCAGTCGTCGGCGGATTTGGCCGAGCGTGCGGGTATTGCGCCAGGCACGCGCGGACTGGATTTGTGCTGTTGCAGCGGTGCGGGGATGCGGTTCTTGCTGCGGTTTCGGAACGTCGGGCAGATGACCGGTGTGGATGCCACGCAACGGGTGATCGAGCGCGGGAAGAAGCGAAACGAGGAGCAGGGGGTTGCGGAGCGGATTCGGTTTGTGACAGCGGATGTCTGCGACAGCGGGTTGGCGGACGGCTGCGCCGATTTTGTGTGGGGCGAGGATGCCTGGTGCTATGTTGTGGACAAGGCGAAGCTGATTGCGGAGGCGGCCAGGTTGGCCAGGAGCGGGGGGACCATTGCGTTTACGGATTGGGTTGAAGGGCCCACGGCCATCAGCAGTGAGGAGGCGGAGCGATTTCTGAAGTTCATGAAGTTTGCCAATATTCAGGACATTAACGGGTACAGTTCGCTATTGCAGAAGTCGGGATGCAAAGTGGTTCTTGCACTGGATACCGGGCGGTTTGCTCCCTGCATTGATCTGTATTTGCAGATGTTGAGCATGCAGTTGACGTACGACGCGCTGCGGATCATTGGCTTTGATACGAACATGATGCAGGCGCTGAGCGGCGAGATGAGCTTTGTGCAGCAGTTAGCGCATGCGGGGAAGATCGTGCAGGGGCTGTTTGTGGCCAGGAAAGGTCGAGCGCAACAACGATGAGCGTGAGCATCGCATACCTATCGCCATTTGTGCCGGCAGAATGGATCGAGGCGCACGGCCTGCGCGCCAGGCGAGTGGAGGCGGAGGGAGGTGTATCGGCGGCAGCGGGGGCCTGTCCGTTGGCGACGGCGTTTGCGCAGTGTGCGAGCGATCGCGATGCGGTGGTGTTCACGACGACCTGCGACCAGATGCGCCGGATGGCCGAGCGGTGTTGTATCGATCCATCGCGGGTGTTTCTGATGAATGTGCCGGCGACCTGGGAGACGGCCGGGGCGTTTGCGCTTTATACCGCGGAATTACGCCGATTGGGACGCTTCATGGTGAGGCTGGGGGGGATAGCGCCGGCGGCCCAGCAGTTGGCGACGGTGATGCGGGAACATGACATCGCCAGGCGCAGCGGTGCGGTGGTGGTTGACGGGGGGACGCCGGTGGCGATGGTGGGGGCGCCCTTACGCCGTGAGGATCGGTGGCTGTTTGATTGTGTGAATCACGCGGGCGGATGTGTTGCGCTGGATGCGACGGAAGGCGGCCCGCGGTGTTGGCCAGCACAGTTTGATGAACGGGGGATGGCGGCGGACCCGTTGGCGGAACTGGCCAGGAAGTATTTTCTGACGATTCCCGATGCGTTTCGGCGGCCGGACACGCTGCTCCAGGAGTATCTTCAGAGAGAGGTGGCGTTGCGGACAATTCGGGGCGTTATTCTCGTGCGGTATCTGTGGTGCGATCAATGGCACGCGCAGCTGGTGCGGCTGAAGGAGAGTTTGAAGATTCCGGTGATCGAGATCGACCTGGGCGGGCAGGATCATGATTTGCCGCGGATTCGCACTCGGATCGAGTCGCTTATAGGCATTTTGCGATGAACGACCTCCCCGCACAGATCAGTCTCGATCAGTGGGCAGAGCGATACCGCCAACTCTGCGATGGCGGATTGCGCGAGCCGTGGTACGGCGGGCCATTGGCGCGGCATCTGGCGGATGGCGACTACCGGTTGCTCAGGCTGCGATATGACAACTCGGCGGCGGCGTTGCGGCTGTGGAATTTCCTGCTGACCGAGGAATCCAGACTTTTCAAAGCGCGCCAGGAGGGCAAGAAGATCATCGGCACGATGAAGGACCTCGGCACTGTGCCGATCATGGCGTATTCGCTGCCGAATGCGATCGCGTTCTACCCCGACGGCGCGTGGTGGGTGCCGTGCATCATGGAGAACACGACGCGGGATCTGCGGATTGCGGATTCGTTGGGGATCGACGAATCGTTCTGCCCGGTGCGGGCGATGCTGGGGGCGTTTGTGGCGTGCGAGCACTTCCCACAGCCGGATCTGCTCATCTGCAGCGTCGGGGCGACGTGCGACGATTTCTCGGCGATTGCACAGCGGCTGGCTTCGGTCGGCTACTCGCCGTTCTGGTGGGAGATTCCACATCGCCGGCGTCCTGACCCGGACGAGCCGGCCGTCACCCTTCCGGGGGGCTTCGCCGCGCCGGTTTCGCAGGTGGCGTTCGTCAAAGGCGAGCTGCAGCGCATCCGCCGGGAGCTTTCGACGGTTTGCTCCCGCGAATTGACGGACGACATGCTGGCGGCGGGCATCAGGGTGGCCAATCGGGTCCGCGGGATGTTGCGTGAGCTGCGTCAACTGGTTTTCACCGCGCCGCGATGCCCGCTGCCGGCGCTGGAACTGCTCATCGCGGAGATGCTGGCGATTCATTACTGTTCGGATCGGGGCGAAACGCTGGCGGTCTACCAGGACCTGCTGGACGAGGTTCGCCGGCGCGTGGCGGACAACCAGGGGCTTTTTCCCGCCGACCCGGCCCGGATTTTCTGGGTTAACCCCGTAGCCGACCTTCGCGCCATGAACCTCCTTGAAGAATGCGGCGGGCGACTCTGCGGCACCGAGTTCTTGTTCTGTCATGCGCTGGACGAGATTCCGGAGGATGTGTCGCCCATGGACGCTTTGGCGCAGATGGCGTTGGCCGACCCGATGGTTGGAAGCGCCGGCGATCGAGCGATGCGAATCTGTAACGACGCTCGTAGACTCAACGCCGAGGCCGTCTTGATCTCGCGCATCCCCGGCGCCAGTCACTGCGCCTTGGAAGGCCGGGTCATTCGTGAGATGATCGAGTCCGAGCTTCGCCTGCCGGTGTTGGAACTGGAAGTTCCGCCGCTGAGCGATGCGGTTGGGCCGGCGATTCAGACGCGAATGCAGGCGCTGGTCGAAGCGGTGCGGCAGCGGAGGGCTCGATGATTTGTGCCGGGATTGATGGCGGATCGCGGGCGATCAAGATCGTGCTGATTGATGGCGACAGCCAGGCGATTCTGGCGTCGGGCACGCGGGATCAGGGGGTGAATCACGATGAGCTGGCGACGGAGCTGTTCGCGAAGTTGCTGCGGAGCATTTCGGCGGATCGCGATGAGGTGAAAAGGATCATCGCGACCGGGTATACGCGCAATCGCATTCACCTGGCGGATACAACGGTGACCGAGATCACCTGTCATGCGATCGGCGTGCGGCGGCAGGTCCCGGAGGCGATGAC
>JAPLNB010000264.1 GCA_026693085.1 Planctomycetota bacterium
GCCGCCTCCTACTGCAAGGCCCGGATGCGTCTGCCGCTGGCGGTGGTGCAGAGGCTGTTGGAGTCCTCGGCCCAGGCGATGGCCGGCCTGGAAGATGCGGCCATACCGCTGCGCTGTTGCCACCAGTTCCTGGCCCGCGGCGACGGTCATCGTGCAGGGCTTTTCGCAAAACACATCGCGGCCGGATTTCATGGCCATGATGGAGAGCGGCGTGTGCCAGCGATCGCCGGTGGCGATCTGCACGGCATCGAGATTACGGCGGCCCAGCAAATCGCGAAAATCCGCATAGCAGGCGCAGTCTCCGTTGCCATAGCGATCATCCACCGCCTTCTTGGCCTGCTCGCGGCGGTTTTTTTGCACATCACAGACGGCGACGAATTGCAGATCCCGCTCGTGCAACGGGACAGACGGGTCATACTGACCCCGCCCGCCTGTGCCGATGCTGCCGACGACAATGCGATTGCTGGGGGCGACCGCACCGTCGCGGCGCAGCGCCTCGGAGGGGATGACCCGCGGCGCCGCGAGTGCCGCGGCGGCGCTGGCTTTGAGGAATCCCCGACGAGTGAGTTGTGCGTTGCGCATCGTGAGTGTCTTCTCGTCTGATTAGCGCAGCACGGGCGCGACGTTGTGCCCACCTACCCGCCGGTCTGCATCACGTCGCACAATCGGATGGTAGAACACCTGCGACTCTGGTGGCCGGGCGAGCACGATACCGACGTCGCCGTTGTCCAACAGCGCCCCGTCTGGCATGCCCTTCGGTGGGACATGCCTTGGCGGCGGGGTGAAGATGGCGGCGTGTTTCGCCACGTGATCAATCTCGGCGTCAGCAACATTCGCAACGCCGCTCAAGGTCCAGAGGAGCGCCAACAGGCAAAGGAGGTGTTTCAAGCGAGTCATGCGAGACCTATTTGCCGATCCGATGTTTCAGGCTTTTTTTGTTCGGGTGGCATTCGCACTGAAGAAGCAGGAACTAATCCTCGATCGTGGTGATATCCACAGCGGGGCTCTTGTATTGCTTCTTCGCGATATACGACTTGGCATCATCCACCACCTGCTGCGTGATCGTGTAATGGTATTTGCGGTAATCGTTCAGCGTGAGTTCGCCCACCCAGAAAAACCCCCATTTCTCAAAAAAGTCCGTCAGGTCCAGCTCGGCCACGTCACAGCAGATCTTCACGAACTCAAACTGATTCCGAATCGAATCGTCTCCCGAACCCGCATTCGGGCGGAGACGCATCTGCTCCATCACGTCGGCATAAAAATCAGGCCGGCCGTTTCGCGAGAAATAGAGATGGAGCTGCCAGAAAGGCACCAGTCGATCGAATACATCCGTGCCATCCAGCAACGACTTCCTGGGATTCGCCTCGATGATGGTCTTGCGCGCTGAAGCATAGTTCTTCTGGGCCTTGATCCGGCTCGCATTGCCCATTTTGCAGACGGTATACATCGAGAAGATGTTGTTGCTCACCTCCGTCATGCCGCCCCAGGTCATTTGCCGCATTTGCAGGGCGTGCCCCACCTCGTGGCAGAAACCCCAGCAGGGGTCGCCGGCAATCACGACACTGGGATCGGCCACCATCCGCATGGTGCTCTTGTTGCCCAGGTATGCCACGCCGTCGCCATCGCGGAACATGTAGTAATTGAAGTTTACGCGCGCCAGGATGCGGTTCCTGGGCACCTTCTTGTACTTCACCAGTCCCATGAGGCTGTAGTGATGGTTGAGCATCGCATCGTAGTTGTTGATCAGTTCCGTGCCCTTGCCGCGGGTGTAGACGTTGAACCACTCCACGGGGTAGGCAACCTGGATGTGCTTGCCGCGGGCATCCATGATCGGACTCACCGCTTGATCCAGCAGGCGGTTCCAATCCGCGTTTGTGTTCTTGGTTGCATCGAAGAAGCCATTGACCTTCCCGGTTGGAAAGTGAACGGACACCTTGGGGGCCTGCTCGGCATGGTCGTCGAAGTAGCTGACGTACGCATTGCCGCTGTTCCTGACCTGAATCACATTGACGCCCTCTTTGAGTTCGATCACCTGCTTGTGCAAGCCCCATCCGTTGGGATCTTTTGTCGGGTTGATTCCCTCGGCCGGCTTGCGCATCCAGTCGGGAATCAGCAGCGAGATTTGCCTGCCCCCGGTATTCCCCACAAACACTACGTGTTCACCCGCTTCCAGGTAGATGCCTGTGATGTTTTCGTAGCGGCTAAAGCCATCCCCCAGCTTCAAGGTTCTGCCCAGTTCGCGAGGTGAGGGATATGCCTCGTAGCTGGCCGCACGGTAAATCTTGTCGTACTTTCCATCCAACATTCCGGACGCCACGCTCTTCAGCAGATCACTCTTGAAGCCAGCCAGGTTCTCTGGCCGAACGCTCGTCTTCAACTGACTGCAACTGGCGTCGGTGAAGTAACTCATGTCGGCGTTGAGCGCATCGGCCGATGCGGCGGCGGCTTGATCCAGCGACTGCAGCTTCACGTTGCGGAAGTGGATTTCACTCCCCTCGGCGGTCAGGCAGATTCGCCCGGGTTTTCCATCGCACCGGGTCGCGCGGTTGACCTCCTTGCCGTTGATCCGCAGCGTGACGGTATCACCCCGGGCAATGATCTCGTACTCGTTCCACTGCCCCGCGGGATTCTCCAGATTCGCCGTGCGCTTGAGGTGCGTCAGCCGGCCCAACTTGGGGTCCTCGAGCGTTTTCATGCGGTCGGCGGGGCCGTCGAGGGCGAAACCGCCGATGCCCCAGAAGTCACCGGCCTGGCCCGCGTTGAGCTGCGCTTCAAGGCTTCTGGGCCAGATCTTGTCGGTGCCGGTAATGCGGACGAGGACGCCGCCGCTGCCGGGCTGTTTGCCCTCTGGCCAGCGCCACTGCAGCTTGAGGACAAAGTCCGCGAAGCCGCGATCGAGATAGAGATACCCCTTGGGCGCGCCACGACAGACGAGCACCCCATCCCGCAGTTGCCACACGTCGGCGAGTCTCGCCTTGGGGTCCTCGGAAAAATGCTTCCAGGCCAACGGCCCCGCCGCGTCAAGCGGACCGGCGAGCAGGTCCACCTCGCCGTTGGCCTTTTCCGCCGCCGCCAGCGGCCCGGTAAACGCGCCCAGCAGGAACAGGGAAACGATAAATCGAGTCATGACACGCCTCCTTCGTCCATCAGGTCTACCGTGGGATGGCGACTTCTGCAATCTCGCGCCAAGTCCATCTACTCTCGCCATTGCTCCTTCGCCCAATGGAGCCATGGCGCGCGGCCATCCCGCTGAGGTTGCCGCACACTGGGCTCGCTGCTGTTGCGGACGAACCGGCTAGGAATCCCAAGCTAATTCTACTGTAACCGTTGCCCTCCAGTTATTGGACGAGGCGTGTTGATATGTTGAGACATGGAGAGTGAAGCCGAGACAGGGACGTCGATTCTGGAACACCCTCAGCGCAAGCGTTGCTGGAGCAGGCAGTGCTTAGCCCTGCGGCGGTGCGGGGTCGCCAAGGCCGGCTGACGCGGTTCCTGGAGCGTTATCTGCCTCGGTTCTACCGGCAGGAGCAGCGGGAGAGCCGATGGCGCCAGCGACCTAAGCACGCCAGAGCGCCGAGAACGACCACGGCGGCGCATCCCGGCTCCGGCACGAGACCGACCAGGGTAACCTCGCCGGTGCTGTAGAGGCGAGACGTGTCCCACTGCAGATCGCTGAGCACGCCATGGAAACCGGCGGTCGAGCCCACGTCAGCCCAGTCGAACAGCTTGAACGTATGCCCAACTGACGCGTCAGGATCGACGTCTGCGGCAAGCGACAGCTTGAGGTCTCCCGCGATGCTGAGGAGCGTACCTGGCTCAAAGGAGATGGTTGAGCCCCAGGTTGGGTCGCGCAGGAGGATCTGAAAGACGCTACCCTCAGCCAGTTCCATCACACCCTGAATTGTGATTGGGATCCTGCCCTCGTAGTCGCGGATGAGCAGGGTTTCTCCATCCGCCAGTCGCAGCCCCGGAATTCGCCCATCAGGCCTGATCGCATTACGCGTGATGGCGACGGCGAGGCGACTGCGCGTCAGGCCTGGTGCGCCGCGCAGGTCTGCGCCGGTCAGATCGGTGTTGGCCGAATTGGCGGATGCGAGCAAGGAATCTGTAAGGTCCTGGCCGGCCAGGTTCCAGTTGCCGAGGTTATCCGGGTTGAGCGCACCACTGGCGGCGACGCTTCCGCCGAAACGCACGCCATGCAGGTCATGGGACTCGTAGCTGGCCGTGCTGTAGAGTTGGGCCGGGCTGAAGCCCAGGGCGGCTGAGAAGTCGGCTTGGGCGATCCAAGCATCGGTCAGGTCGGCATTGGCCAGGTTGGCTGTGCGGAAGTTGGCACCGGCGAGGTCGGCGCCAGTGAACACGGTTATGGCCAGCGTGGCGCCATCGAAATCGGCGTCAGTGAGGTTCTGTCCGGCCAGATTCCATTGTGATAGATTGTTGCCACCGAGGCGGATGCCGCGGAGATGGCTATTCTTATAGCTCCCGGTGCTGTAGAGCTGAGCGGGGGTGAAGCCCCTGGCGACGGTGCCGGAGAAGTCGGCCTGCGCCGCTTGGGCATCCGTGAAGTTGGCGCCGGTCAGTGTGGCCGAGGTAAAGCTCGTGCCTGTGAGGTTCCGGCCGGAGAGATTGCAGCCGCTCAGGTTGTTGCCGCCGAGGATCAGGCCGCTCAGGTCAGCCTGCTTGTAGTCGGCGGTGCTGACCAGTTGGGCTGGGGTCAGGCCGGTGCCGGTCGAGGTCTTGGAGAAGTCGGCCCGGGTGATCCGGGCACCCCATCCGCCGGCACGCCTCAGCGGCGGCGGCGCTCGTTCGGCCAACGGCGTCAACAGACGCGATGCCGGCCCGCTCGCCTCGGAAGTTGGAGTTGGGGACGCGAATCTCGAAGCTCTCCGATTTGGCCGTGATGTTTTTTTCGTTGTCTGTCATGAATCACCTCGTTAGTTGACCTGCGTTCGGATAGGGTGGGCACTGCACATCATTCTCGTGTTCGGTGATCGGTAATCAGTGGTCGGTCTGCTGCCGCGTGTACGTCGTTCGCCAACTGCAATCGGAGAACCAGTTATGAACTTCGTTTTCATCGCTCCTCGTCGGTACGTTCAAGGCCGCAACCTGCTGCGTGAGGCCGGCGGCTACATCGCCAAGGTCGGCAGGAAACCTCTGGCACTGTGGGATGCGCGGGTGAGGCAGATCGTCGGCGAGCGTCTGCTGGCCAGTATCAAGGAGGCGAAGCTGGACGTCGTGGATGTCGAATTCAAGGGCGAGTCCACCCGGCCCGAGGTGGCTCGCGTCGCCCAGATCGCCAGAGATAGCGGCTCGGACATGATCGTTGGCGTCGGCGGAGGCAAGACCCTCGACACCGCCAAAGCCGCTGCCGCCGCGGCCGGCATCAAAATGGTCAGCGTTCCCACCGTCGCCTCGACCGACTCGCCCACCAGTTCCTTCACCGTCTGGTATGACGAGCAGGGCAACTGCACCGGCTTTGAAAGCTGGGGCGTGAACCCGGACCTCGTGCTGGTGGACAGTCAGGTGATCGCCGATGCGCCGGTGCGGGCGTTCGTCGCCGGGATGGGCGATGCCCTCTCGACGTGGGTTGAAGCCCGCGTGGTCCAGCAGACCCGCGGCCAGAACCTCGCCGGTGGCATCACGACCATGGCCGCCATGGCCATTGCCCGGCTCGGCTACGACACGCTCATGGAGCACGGCCTGCAAGCCATGCGCGCCGTCGAGAAGCATGTGGTTACGCCAGCCGTCGAGAAGGTCATCGAGGCCAACACATTGCTCTCGGGTCTGGGTTTCGAGAGCTGCGGCGTGGCCACAGCGCACATGATCGCCAACGGCCTGCCATCCTTCCCCGAATGCCGCGGCCTGATGCACGGCGAGGAAGTCGCCTTCGGCGTCATCAGCCAGCTCTGCCTCGAAGACGACACGCCCACCGCCGAGATCCACAAGATCGTGGACTTCGAGATCGCCATCGGCCTGCCGGTAACCTTCGCCGACATCCGTCTGGAAGGCATCTCGCGAGAACGGCTCAGGAAGATCGGCGACATCTGCGCCGGGCCCGGATCGCTCTGCCACGCCCATCCTTTCAAGGTGACGTCGGAAAGCATCATCGACGCCATGATCGCCGCCGACGCCCTGGGCCGCGAGCGGAAGAAGCTGCTGGGAATCCCGTGCCAACCCTGACGCGGGCAGGCCAGCCCGGCAGATCATCGGAGACATTAGCAGAGGGACGCATCGGATATGCGACGTCCTAAGACAGATATTCAATGGGCAAATGAAGCCGACCCTGTCGGGCCCATCTGATCGACGGCATGCCAATCTGGTGTTCGTCATCGAGACCGCTACGGACGAACTCCGGAGCGAGTTTTCGAGCACGCTGGACTGCCGAGCATTTGATCCTGGAGAGGCGACTCGCTGCCCGCACGCAACCGGCCCTTGCGGCAATCCTGCGGTACGCGGACGGCTGCAACGCGCGGCACCATGCCCGAGCAACAACCTCCGCGCGCGTCGCATCAAGAATCTCGCGAAATGTTCTCCGCCGCCGCTGGCCAACATAGCCAGTACCTTGCCCTACCCCCGATCAAGTCATCCCCGCACACTCCGCGCGTTCCGCCGCCAGACGCCCTCGCTCTCCCGTTGCCAGCCACTCATGAGATTGCTCCCAACCCAGACGTACGTCCTGCACGTGTCGCAGGCCGCGAAGTGAGCCCGGCCGATGTTGAACAGCCGGGTGTTGTGGCCGCGCCTACACTTTACATCACAGAAGCACTCGCCCATGTCGAAGTTGTTGACCTGCACCCCTGATGTTTGCTTTCTGTCCATCACGCATCACGACTCCGGATTGCCGCCTACGGGCGGTTCGCCGACCCTGGTGAACCGCCCGGGGTGGTCGTCTGAACGGCAGAGGGCTTGCCCGTTGTCGAGCATGTGGGGAATGCAACGTAATGCCCGGCACCCTTCCGGCATCAACTGCGGCGGCGCTATTGACTTTGGATGGTGGAGTTGCACCGGCCGTGCCAGCACGGGACGGCACCGCGCCTTAGCACTGGATCGGTCGGCGAGCCACGCCACTCCCGCCTCAGAAGTCGCGCCCAAGGATCTCGACCGTGCGTCTGCACAACTCACGCCCGTAGTCGGTCCACGTGCCTTCTCCCCAATAGCGGAAGCAACTGGTCTGCGTCGTCAAGAGGTGATAAAGCGCATTGCAGTAGCGTGGGTCGCTGGTCGGCACGCCTCGGGCAAGCACTTTCTCGGCAAACAGCGCGCTGGCCACTTGCATCGGCCCCAGCACACTCCCGTAGCCTTTCACCCAGGAGATGTTATTGGTCCAGCTCCCGCCGTCCATGTGGAAACGGCCGTCCTCCTGCTCCAGCGTGTGGATCACGTTCGCCATCGCTTCCGGACCGGCGCCGCTTTCGAATCGGTCCCACAGCCGCTTCTGTCCCACGGGCCGAACCGCCGGGAAGTGGCCTTCGGTGATGCCGATGGCTTCCAGGTGCTCCAAGTACTCAGACACGTTCATCGGGGGCGTCTGGCTCGCGGACGCCTCGGACATGACCTGCTGAAACTTCGGCGGGAACTCATTCATCATCACCCCGCCGTTCTCGCCATCGGCAATCTGGGTCACCAGCGGCGGAACCCACCGCCCGCCCAACTCCACGGGTTTGAGCCCCTTGGCCTCGTAATACGGCTGCATCTGCCCGACCAGCTTGGTATCGCTCCCCTGGGTCTTGATGATGGTGGTGATGCTGAGCGTCTGCCCGCGCGAATGGGTTGCCACCAGCCGATGCGGGAGGTGAGGGCATCGGATGGGACCGCCATCCTCCATCCGCTCAACCGTATGCTCCTGGACGAGCACCCAACGGTATCCGCACTCGCGGAGCGTTTTTACGAACTCGTAGCAGACATCCGGATGATTGGGCAGCGCCATCTCCGCCGGCGAAAAGCCCCTGACGCGTCGCAGTGATTCCAGGCCGAAACTCGCGGCGAAATGGTGTTGCCACGCCCGCACGTGCAGACGGTAATCCTGCACGGGCGTCGAGGGCGCCACCGGGTGCCCCCAGGCCGAACCGAGCCACTCCACACAGTCGCGGTACATCGGGTCAGAGGTAATCATCGCGAGCGAATCAAGGACATCATGCGATCCCATCAGATGCAAACCGTGAAGCAGGCACCCAGAGTAATCCAGCATCACCCGCGGCCGCTTGCCCTCCTGCACCAGACGGGGAACCAACTCGCCCATCCGCTTGTAGCACGACTGATAGACCACGGCGTTGTAGCGGGCCCCGCTGTCCAGATCGTGCATCATGTGCGCCAGGTTGCTGATAATCGAGGCGGTATGCCGATCGTCGCTTCCGGCGGGAATCAAAGGCTGATGCATGTGCAGCGCGATGGCAAAAGCGCTCTGAATGCGCTCGAAACCCAGACGCAATCCGCTCCCCGTCCGACATGTTGACGAAATCGTCGTGGAGAACGGAGTGATGAATAACCTGCTCGTGCTTTGTCACACAATGATTTTAGGGTTGTCGGTCTCGAATGTGACTGAAAAAGCTGAGCGGACAGAAGACGCTCGCCCTAGATCTTAACGTTGACAATGCACTCGGCTGCTTGTCGGGGGGTGAGGCTACTCATGATCGATAACCTCCTTCGACAGAGCGCCCCTGTAGTTCTGAGGCCGACTGTTCGCAGAGCTGGTCGAGTTGAGCGACGGACACGCCCTTGGCATCCTCGCGGGCCAGCTTGGCGAAGGATTCGGCCTCGTCCAGGGGGTGCATGCCTTCGCGGGCGAAGTTCTCGGCCAAGCTCATGGCGTCGGCGGTCAGGTCGTCCACGGCCCGGACCTCACAGGGGATTTTGGGGTGGCCATCCCCCCGGTGGATCGGCATCGCCCGGCAGACTCTCGACCACTGGATCCACCTCCGGCAGGAACACCATCTCGAATCCGCCCCGCACAAGAGGCCGCCGCTGCCTTTGGAGGCCGGCCTGAGCGAGCAAATTGACGAATTGCTGGAAGAATGCCGCGGCCGCCTAGGGCTTCCCGCCCTGAAAGACCTCATTCGCCAGATACACCGTCAGCGCCATGCCTTCCATTTGCGCTTCACGAGCGATCGCTCCACTGTGGCGATCAACCCGCACCCTCGGACCCCGTGGAACTACCTGCTTCTGTCTTTATCCAGGCAGCACTTCTTGTATTTCTTGCCGCTGCCGCACGGGCACGGGGCGTTGCGGCCGATGCGCTTTCCAGCGGCTAGCTGGACGGCCGTTAGGCCCGCCGACGTTTCCGCGGGCAGGACAGAATCAGTTCGAGCCGCCCGGGACACGCTCTGGGAAATCGGCCGCGATACTGGCTTTAGCACAGGCTTCGCCGTCGGCTTCGGCTGGAACGCGGCCCAGTGCCGCAACTCCTCGATCGCGTCATCGAAAACCTCAAGGTTTTCCAGATGCCGCTGGACGCCCGCCCCGCCCTCCGCAATGCCGCAATCGATGTCCTTCATGCCGATCGTGAATTCCTCGACCATTCCCCGCCTGAAGGCTTCCTTGATTTCCTCGCGTGCCTCTATGGGCGCCAGTTCACCCAGCGTGCAGACCAGCCCGGTCAGGATCGGGCTTCCATCCTTCCCATCCAGTTCGCGGCGCAGGTGCTGTCGCAGATGTTCGACGGCTTGCTCACGTGACAGACGGCCGTTCTGCACCAGATGCAGGTAAGCCTGCGCGCCTTCCCATCGCACGTACTCATTCAGATCCCCGTTGCGTATCAGCCCGTCGATCAGGGTGAGCGGATCATCGGACAGCCTCGCCAGAATCCCCGCCAGAACAGTCGTGATCGCATCCTCGAAAAGATCGAACGGCCCCTCGCCAGGCAGAGAAACCGCTTCCAGAATGGCGGGCAGAGCTTCCCTGGCACCGATCTCGGCCAGCATGAAAAGCGCAAAGAAGTGCGCATTGCCATCCACCTTGTCACCCGCGCGGACTGCGGCCGTGGCATCTCGGATCGCCTGGATCAACCGCGGCACCATCACATCCCGGTGCTCCCGCGTTTCGCGCATGGCGGCTTCGGGCAGGCATCTGTGCGCTCGATCCAATTCGGCGACGATTCTCTCCGGGTCAAACGCCGCCGGCACGGCCGCTTCGACCGCACCTACTCGCTCTGGAACTGCCTCGGACATAGTGTTCACTCCTTCATCGAGCATCGTGTGCTTGAACTGCGCCGGCGCGAATTGTGACTCGCGCCCGAGCCTGACGCAAGGCCCACGAGAAGAGCAGGGAACCTCTCTCCCCCAACGGCGATTGGTGGTTCGGCAACCGGCGACTTCCGGGCCGTTGCCATGTCGATCAGCAGCCGGCGCGGGCCGGGATATGCAGCATAGAGTCTGCGAAGTCAACGCGTCACCAAGATCCACCCCGCCTCCCGCCAGACCTGTGTGTCGTCGAAGCCCTCGTCGAGGATTTCTGATTCCCCCGATGCGCTGCGAGTGGAAACTGCCGAAGGTCGGTGGAGGTCTGGCCCTTTCTTCTTTCTATTTCTTTTCAATATGGAAGGGTAATAGGTAGAGTCCCCGTTCACTGCCTCGTGGCCGGTCAGGCTCCCGATGAGCCCGACGACGAACAGAGAGTATACCCCCCGCAAAACGCAAGCCAGTGTTCGACAAAACCTGCGGTAAAACTGCGGTGATTCGTGTGGCCAGTCCGCTAATAGCTCTGTCGAATGTGACCGCAGCCCATGATCCCACTGACAAAACGAGCTTGCCGACAGGTCATCAAGCAGCAACGGTGGCGTATCACCGAATTGGAAACACAGGTCGCCGACCTGGCCGCGAAACTGGCCCAGCGGGATGCGGTCATCGCTCGGTTGGAGCAGCAGGTGGCCGACCTGTCCGCGCAGATGGTTCGCCTGTTGAAGAATTCCTCCACCTCCTCGAAGCCGCCTTCCAGTGACATTGTCAAGCCGCCCAAGCCACCCGGTCCCAAAGGCGGCAAGCCCCTCACTCCGTTGACATGTCCGGCGTTTTCCTCACTTCCCGCATCCCAAAGCCCCGCCGCTGAGATCAGGAGGTCTGAGGCTGCAGTCGTTTAGGACTGAAAAAAGCCTTGTTGCTGGGGTTGGCTGAGGGTACACTCTTGCGAATAGGGTTCGAGCGGCGGTATAGCACCGTGGAGAACGCCGGCTGACGTTGCCGAAGAGAGAGAATGCAATCGCGGGCGTCGTCCCGCGGGCGATCTCGTCCAGATGTTAGGATAGCTTGATCGCTGTGCCTTCCGACGTAACCCATTTGCGCAATTGGAGTAAGCACCAGTGGCCAGACACCAAAAGAAGCTTGGCGAGATTCTGGTAGAGTGGGGGATCATCAATCCCAAAGAGCAGACCAAGGCTGTGGACCATGCGAAGGGGAAGAACCTTCGCATAGGCGAGGCCTTGCAGGAACTGAAGTTGTGTAGCGAGAACAACGTCTATAAAGCGTTGGCGGCGCAACACAACATGGAGTACATCGACCTGGAAAAGAGCTCGGTGGCTCCGAATGCGGTGAATCTGATCCCCGATGAGTTGATGAAGAAGCACTTGGTGCTGCCGCTGGGGATGGAGAACGGCAAGCTGCGAGTGGCGGTGCATGATCCGTTGGATCTGGAGACGCCGGAGGTGCTGCGGTTTCGGCTGGGGAAGGAAATCCGGCTGGTCTTGGCGCCCAAGAGTCGGATTAAGCGGTATCTGGACGATCTGTTTAACACGAGCGCGTCGACGACCATCGACAAGACGATGGACAAGACGCTGAAGAGCCTCGACGCGACGATGGACAAGTCGGTGGACCGGTCGATCGACAAGTCCATTGATATCGCCGGGATGAACGAAGATGCGATGAACGATCCGACGCAGGCGCCGATCATCAAGCTGGTGCAGGCGATGATCATGGAGGCGGTGCGGAACCGGGCGTCGGACATTCACATCGAGCCGATGAAGGACCGTGTGCGGGTGCGATACCGGATTGACGGGGAATGCGTGGAGCGGGACCGGATACCGCTGCGGATGAAGGGGCCGCTGATCAGCCGGTTGAAGATCATGGCGGGGATCGATATTGCCGAGAAGCGTCTGCCGCAGGACGGGCGTATCAAGATGACGGTGGATAAGGCGAACATCGACTTTCGCGTGAGCACGCTGCCGGCGTATCACGGGGAGTCGGTGGTGCTGCGTATTCTGAGGCCGGACTCGGTGCGAATCGGCATTCAGAACCTGGGATTTGAGGAAGAGGACAACAAGATTTTCCAGAAGATCATCAAGCGGCCGAACGGGATTTTCCTGGTGACGGGTCCGACGGGGTCTGGGAAGACGACGACGCTGTATGGAGCGTTGAATGAGCTGAACCGGCCGGACCGGAAGATCATTACCGCGGAGGACCCTGTGGAGTACAACTTCACGGGGATCAATCAGTGCCAGGTGAAGGAGGCGATTGGGCTGACGTTCGCGAAAATCCTGCGGTCGATGCTGCGCCAGGCGCCGAACATCATTCTGGTGGGTGAGATCCGCGATCTGGAAGTGGCGGAGGTCGCGATACAGGCGGCGTTAACCGGTCACCTGGTGTTCAGCACGCTGCACACGAATGATGCACCGAGCGCGATCACGCGATTGATTGACATGGGGGTGAAGCCGTTCCTGGTGGCCAGCTCGATTCAGGCGGTCATGGGCCAGCGGCTGATCCGGCTGTTGTGCCCGAAGTGCAAGCAGCCGGACAAGGACCCGAACAAGAGCTGGCTGAAGCTGTGCGGGATTTCGGAGGCGCAGTTGAAGGACAAGACGCTGTACAAGCCGCGTGGGTGCGACCACTGCACGGGGACGGGGTTTCGGGGGCGGCTTGGGATATTCGAGTTGATGCTGATGAACAACGAGATTCGGGACCTGGCGTTTGCGCGGGCCCCGACGAATAAGATCCGCAAGGCGGCGCTGGCGGGCGGGATGAAGAGTCTGCTTGCAGACGGCAAGATCAAGGTGCTCAACGGCGTGACGACGGCGGAAGAGATCGTGAAGGTTGCGCAGGTGGAAGGGATTGTAACGGAATAGAGATCGTTGCCAGTGGTCCGTTGCCAGTTGCCAGCGAGAATGGTGGCTGGCCGCGGGCGACGGGCAATTGAGAGTGGACCTTAACAGCTAGTACAAACTATGGCTATGATTCAGATTGACAGGTTGCTTGAGACGGTGGTGAAGCGGGGGGCGAGCGATTTGCATCTAGCGGTGGGGCGGCCGCCGACGATCCGGTTGAACACGCACCTGCGGGAGTTGCAGACGAAGATTCTGGAGGCGGCGGACACGGTGGCGCTGATGAAGGCGATCACGCCGGAGCGTATCCAGCAGGAATACGAGGAGCAGGGATCGGGCGACTTTGGTTTTGCGTACGGGGAGGAGGCGCGATTCCGCGTGGCGGTCTTCAAGCAGAAGGGGTTCTGCTCGTTGGTGCTTCGCCGGTTGCCGAACAAGATCATGACGTTCGAGCAGATCGGTTTGCCGGAGATCTGCCGGCAGATCTGCCGGCGGCCGCGTGGGATGTTCCTGGTGACCGGGCCGACGGGGTCCGGCAAGACGACGACGCTTGCGACGATGATTAATTACATCAACGAGAACTTCGACAAGCACATCATCACGATGGAAGACCCGATCGAGTATTACCAGCCGCACAAGAAATCGATCGTGGTGCAGCGTGAAGTCGGGACGGACGTGCCGAACTTCGCGGAAGGGTTGCGTCGCGCATTGCGTCAGGACCCGGACGTGATGATGGTCGGCGAAATGCGTGACCTGGCGACGATTGCGGCGGCCATCACGTCGGCAGAAACGGGGCACTTGGTGTTCGGGACGCTGCACACGTCTGGTGCGGCATCGACGGTGAACCGCATCATCGACGCGTTCCCGACGGATCAGCAGGCGCAGATTCGCGTGCAGCTTGCGAACAACCTGATCGCGGTGTGCTCGCAGGCATTGTGTCCGCGAGTGGATACGGACGGGATGGTTGCGGCGTATGAGTTCATGTACGTGACGCCGTCGATTCAGAACCTGATCCGCGAGAACAAGCCTTACCGAATTGACTCGGACATTCAGACGGGCAAGCGGTACGGGATGCAGTTGTTGGACGACCACCTTTGGCGGCTGTTCAACGCGGGGAAGATCTCGAAGGAGGAAGCGATCGACAAGTGCAAGGTTCCCAGCGCGATGGTGGACCGTATGCAGCGGGCGGGGATTTTGGTGGACATGCAGGACGACGCGTTGCTGGCGGAGGCGGAGGATCAACGGGAGGCGAAGGGCGGGGACGAAAGAAAGAAAGCGGCGGGGGGGGCAAGCAATGAGGCCGAGCGGCAGGCGCAGGCGGCGGCGAACCGTGCCAGGATGCAGGTGGCAGAGAAGAAATAGCGGCAGGTGACGGGGAGGGACCAGAGTTCGCGGCGGAATCCGCGGCTGTGCAGCAGGATGGATGGGTGAGATGATTTGTGTTAGGTACTAGAAGGACGCAGCATGTCACGAATTGGAAGCTCTGGAACGACGCCGACAGGCAGTGATCCGAAGGCCAAGCCAGCGACGACGAGCAGCGCTGGCGGGAAGGGTCCGGCTCCGGCGGGGCCGGTCGGTGGGGGGGGTGGCAAGCCGGGCGGTGGAGGCAACAACGCGGGCGGGAACGGCGCGGGGCAGCCGCCGGCGTCGGGGGGTGGGGCGGCGGCGTCATCGTTGCCGGGTGGGATGCCGCCGGTGGATCAACTGCAGGGGCGGCCGATCGGGCGCATTTTGACGAAGATGGGGAAGATCACCCGCGATCAGCTTGTCGAGGCGCTGACATTTCAGAAGAGCAAGGGCGGGGCGCTGGGGCGGATCCTGATCGACTTGGGATACATCAAGGAAACCGAGCTGAATATTGGGCTGGCGGCGCAGCGTGGGTATGAGCTGGTCAACTTGGACGGGATCAAGATCTCGGATGAAGCGATCAAGGCGGTTCCGTCGCAGATAGCGACGACGAACAAGGTGCTGCCGCTGGAATATAAGGAAGAGGGCGGGGTGAAGACGGTGATCGTGGCGATGGCGAGCCACGAGAACTTCCGGGCGCTGGATGATCTGCAATCGCTGATGGGGTACAAGGTGATTGCGAAGATCGCGGATGCGGAGCAGATCGAGAAGCTGATTGCCAAGTACTACACGGCGACAGCGGAGGGGCTCAGCGACATCCTTGGGGAGCTGAATGCCGACGACAACCTGAAGAACCTGCAGAACCGGGGCGAATCGATCGACCTGGACCAGTTGAAGGACGCGGCGGACAGCAACCCGGTGCGTAAGCTTGTGAACCTGGTGCTGTTGCAGGCGATCAAGGACAAGGCCTCGGACATTCACTTTGAGCCGTTCGAGGATGAGTTCAAGATCCGGTACCGAATTGACGGGATTTTGTACGAGATGATGCCGCCGCCGGCGCATATCGCGCCGGCGATCAGTTCGCGTATCAAGGTTATGGCGAACCTGGACATTGCGGAGCGTCGCATGCCGCAGGACGGGCGTATCGAGCTGTCGGTGAACAACCAGCCGATCGACCTGCGCGTGAGCGTGTTGCCGACGATGTTTGGGGAGTCGGTGGTGATGCGTGTTCTGGACCGGTCGAACGTGCAGTTGGACCTGAACAAGGTGGGCCTGCGCGACGACGACCTTCGGACGTTCCACCAGTTGATTCACAAGCCGAACGGGATCGTGTTGGTGACGGGGCCGACGGGGTGCGGCAAGACAACGACGCTGTATTCGGCGTTGCGTGAGCTGAACGACATTTCGAGCAAGCTGATCACGGCGGAGGACCCGGTCGAGTATGACATCGACGGGATTATCCAATGCCAGGTGAAGACGGACATCGAGATGACGTTTGGGCGGATCCTGCGGTCGATGTTGCGTCAGGATCCGGACATCATTCTGGTGGGTGAGATTCGCGATAAGGAAACGGCGGAGATTGCGGTGCAGGCGTCGTTGACGGGGCATTTGGTGTTCAGCACGCTGCACACGAACGATGCGCCGTCGGCGATTGCGCGGTTGCTGGATCTGGGGCTGGAGCCGTTCCTGGTGACGGCGACGCTGGAAGGGGTCGTGGCGCAGCGGCTGGTGAGGCGGATCTGCAACAACTGCCGGATGGAGTACACGCCCGCGGAGGAGCAGTTGATGGAGCTGGACCTGCGGCCGGAGGACGTGGCGGGGCGCAAGTTCCAGTACGGCAAGGGTTGCGAGATGTGCAACAACACGGGGTACAAAGGGCGGCAAGGCATTTATGAGACGATGCTGCTGGACGACGATCTGCGGGACATGATCATTAACCGGGCCAGCACGCAGGTGTTGCGGGCGGAATCCCGGAAGCGCGGGATGCGCAGCCTGCGGCAGAGCGGACTCATGTGCATCTACGACGGCGTCACGACGATCGAGGAAGTGGTGAGGGAGACGATCACGGAAGAGGAGTAGGAGCAGGGGCAACGGTTTAGGGGCAACTGGTAAGCGTGCCCTTTGGGCCTTGCCTGTGTGTGCTGGACAGGCCGAATAATGTTCTGGGACCGAGGATCAAAGCGGAGCGGATGATATGGCTACATACGCCTTTGAAGCGATGAATACCTCCGGACAGGAGGTCAAGGACGAGGTTGATGCGTCTTCTTCGGAAGATGCGATCGCCAAGATCCGGCAGAAGGGCTTTTTCCCGACGAAGGTTCGGGAAAAGGCAGGCAAGAAGAAGGTTACGAAGAAGAAAGGGACCCCAGAGACCACGACGACGAAGCGGAAGATGCCGTTTGCGATCGGCGGGGTTTCGACGAAGCATTTGACGGGGTTTACGCGGCAGCTATCGACGCTGCAGGACGCGGGGCTGCCGATTTTGCGGTCGCTGCAGATCCTGGAGCAGCAGCAGAAGCCGGGTTTGCTGAAGTCGATCGTCGGGGCGGTGGCGGAGGATGTTGAAGGCGGCGGCTCGCTGTCGGAGTCGATGGCGAAGTATCCGAAGGCGTTTGACAAGCTGTACACGAACATGGTGAATGCCGGGGAGGCGGGCGGCGTGCTGGACCTCATCCTGGCGCGTCTGGCGGATTTCATGGAGAAGGCGCAGCGGCTGAAAAAGAAGGTGATCGGGGCGATGATTTACCCGACGGTGGTCATTTGTATCGCCATCAGCATCGTGACGATGATCATGATTTTCGTGGTGCCGAAGTTCGAGCAGATCTTCAAGGATTTCAAGGTGCAGTTGCCGGACGTGACCAAGGTGCTGCTGGTTCTGAGCCGGTGGTTTGCGAATGACTACGGCTGGGTGTACCTGATCGCATTTCCGTTCGTGGCGGTGATACTGCTGAAGCTGGCGAAGATGAGCGATGGGGGCAAGTATGCGGTGGACGTGGTGCTGCTGAAGATCCCGATTTTGGGGAGCATCGTGGGCAAGGGGACGATTGCGCGGTTCACGCGAACGCTGGGGACGCTGATCAGCGCCGGCGTGCCGATCCTGGATGCGATCAGCATTACAAAGGATACCTGCGGCAACGAGGTATTCAGCAGGGCGCTGATCAAGGTGCATGATGCGATCCGGGAGGGTGAGACTTTTGCCGATCCACTGCGTGCGACGAAGGTGTGCGACTCGATCGTGGTGAACATGGTGGATGTGGGCGAGGAGACGGGCGACCTGGACAAGATGCTGCTGAAGGTGGCGGACAACTACGACAACGACGTGGACGTGCTGGTGGGTTCGCTGGTGAGCGTGCTGGAGCCGGTGATGGTGGTGATCCTGGGTGTGATCGTCGGGTTCATTGTTATCGCGTTGTTCATGCCGATGATCACGCTGATCGGATCGGTGTCGGGTTCCGGTAAGGGGAAGTAAGCAAGGTGAGGCCATGGACAGGAGTTGCCAGTTGCCAGTAGGCGGTTGCCAGGATGTGAATGGCAGGCATGTAAGGCCTCGAGGCGGGTTTACGTTGGTCGAACTGCTGGTGGTTATAGGGATCATCGGTATCCTCGTGGGCCTGCTGATTCCGGTGGTGAGCAAGGTCAAGAAGTCGGCGTACCGGGCGGATACGGCGAGCCAGATCAGCGTGATCCAGGGGGCGATCAATGCGTATTACGGGGTATTCCAGGCGTATCCGGGGCCGTTTGACCACTTGGACCTGTATGGCTCGTCGCCTTCGCCGCTGACCAATACCGGGGCGAACCCGATTACGATGGCGGAGAACCTGGTGCTGGGGTTGTTGGGCGGTGTGCAGCGGGATCCGAAGAAACTGGTGTACAACCCGGACCAGGTCGGGGCTGGGCCGCGGAGTTTGAATCTGAGCAATCCGAAGGCCTATGAGCCGTTCTTGAGCAAGTTTGATGGGTGGCTTTCGAACCGGTCCTCGCCGTTTAAGGATATGACTGGGCAGACGCCGTGTACCGATTCGAACGTGCCGGAGTTCATCGACCGGTATCCGTCAGAGGCGATGCCGATTCTGTATCTGCGAGCGAGGAAGGGGGCGGCAGGGATCATCAGCGATCGGACGCCATCGAAGTTGTACCAATACAGCATCTTGCAGATTGGTCCCTACGTGGGAATCCAGAAGCCGACGACGATCAACGGCATCCGTCAGGCAACGAAGGATGGCAAGCACGGTCTTTTCGCGATGGGGGACGTGAGCGCGAAAGCGGGTGCGGGGCCCAATGACGCTTTGCCGTACTTCAAGGATCCGAATGCGAGCGAGAACCAGAATTTGAAGGATCCAACGCAAGGTGTGCCGCGGAGCAAGGACGGGTATATTCTGATCAGTGCCGGGCCGGACCGGATTTATGGAACTGCTGATGACATCACGACTTTTGGCAATGTCGCGGACTAGACAGGCTCTGGCGGCGGGGGGGCTGCGGGAGCGTGGCTTGGGGAGGGGATCTGGGCGTGGCTTCAGCATAGTCGAGCTGATGGCGGTGGTCGTCATTTTGCTGGTGCTGACGGGGATCTTGGTGACGGTCGTTTCGCGGTCGCAACGTGCGGCGATGAATACGCGGGCGAAGGCGGATCTGGCGGTGATTGGCCAGGCGCTGGACCAGTATGCGATTGACTTTAAGGGAATGTACCCGATGAGCCGGGACGCGAGCGGGCGGCCGGTTGCGGGGGAGCACCTGTTGGCGAAGGCGTTGATCGGGCCAGGGGACGACGACGGAGTGCCTGGTCCTGGCTTCCGGACGGTGGCGGGCGGGGCGCCGCGCTCGCCGTACTTGGACCCCGGGCGGTTCAAGGCGGTGTGGATGAACGGGCAATGGGAGATACTGGACAGTTTTGGGACGCCGATTGCGTATCTGCCGCGGCGGAATTCGAGCAAGCTGGCGGGGACCCTCTATTTCGGCTCGAATTGGCGGGGGATGTTTGATCCCGGCGATATCCTGGACTTGAAAGATGGTGAAGTAATCAATTCGGATTGGCCGGGCAAGATCGATGGCAGTCGGATCGGTGCCGTGACCAAGTGCATTGCGATCGTGCTTGCCGATGATGATCAGAATAACGTACTGGGCGTGAATGAGACGTTGCGTCACGGCGGGCCTTTCATACTGATCTCGGCCGGTCCCGAGAAGAAGTTCTGGGGGGATGTGGGCAATATCAAGAAGAACGACAACCTGTACAACTTCGACCGATAATAGCAGCGTAGAATGGCCTCCTTTGCTGTTTCATCCTGGGGCCAGACAAAAAACGGGGTGCGGGGGACTCCTTGCGGGTTTACGCTGATTGACATGCTGACGACGGTGGCGGGGCTGGTGATTCTGTTGGGGTTGATGGTATCGCTGGCGCGGCATGTGAGGGCGCGGTCGGCGGATACGCTGACGCGGGACCTGCTGATGCGGCTGGACCGGGAGTTGGGGGCGCATGGCGAGTTGTTGGTGGAGTTGGGGCGGGTTCCGCCATTGGTGGGGGCATCGGGCGGAACTTACGAAGAGGCGGCATTGCAGCGGGCGGCGTCGGAGAACAGCCGGGCGTTTGTGAAGATCTGGCGGAAGGTGACGGGGGAGGCGGTGGTGCGAGACCAGCCGGTGTCGATTTATGACGAGCTGACGCTGTGTGACGCGTGGGGGACGCCGATTGTGTATGTGCCTGTGGGCAAGCCAAGCGTGGGGATCGCGGCGCAGGGCCGGGCGTTTTTCATGTCTGCGGGAGCGGATCGTAAGTTCACGACATTGTTGGATAACCTATACAGCTACGAGTACAGTGGGCGAGCGGGTTTAGCGCGGTGAGATACCTATGGAGCGTTTCTGTAACTGCTTGTTTTGCGGCAGGATCGCGGAGGCGGAAGAGAGTGTTTGGAGGTGGGTGAGGAGTGGACATTGCGAATAATGGGATGGAGCGTAAAGGAGTAGCCGTGACCAAGTGCCGCAAAGGCTTTACGAACATCGAGCTGACCGTGGTGATTGTCATCATCCTGGTGCTGATGAGCATGGTGGTGATCGGGTTCAAGGTGGTGGGGGACTCTGGGAAGAAGAACGCGACGAAGGCGGCCTTGGAGACGGCCAGGGCGATGCTGAATGAGGTGGATGCGGCTGGGGTGATGTCGCGGGTGAAGGAGTTGTATGTGGGGGGTACGGTGAACTATGGAACGCCGATCGTGGCGCCTGGGAAGGTGGTGGTGGATAACGATCAGGATCCAAGATGGGGGGCTCGACGTAGGGCGGTTTGGGACGTTGCCGGGAACACCCAGGGCAGCACGGCGAACGTGATGAGACAACTCAACTCGATGCCGATGAACCGGCAGATCACGCAGAAGATACCGGCGGAGAAGCTGGAGAAGGTGGCGGATCAACAGCAGAAGGATTCGGTGATGGTGCTGCGGGACGGGTGGGGGAATCCGGTTTTGTTTGTGCCGGCGGGGGGGATGCGCGATGTGAAAGTGAGCCGGGTGTTGAAGCGGGTGACGAGCATGGGCGTGGTGAACAACGACAATGCTCCGCCCCCGTCGGGGGCGACCGGGTTTTTTGTGTCGGCGGGGCCGGATGGGGATTTCAGCACCGGGGACGACAACATGTACTCGTTTGGGAACTGATATGCTGAACAGAGGCACCAAATCACGAGGGCATGAAGGCACGAAGGGGCGGGCGGGCCGAGGGTTCACGCTGATCGAGCTGCTGGTGGTGATGGGGATCATCATGATCATCATGGCGTTGGCAGTGCCGGCGTATCGCTTTATCGTGGGCAACCGCAGCCAGGACGCGGCGGTGAACCTGATCGAGGCGATGCTGGGCCGGGCGAGGGGGCATGCGATCAGTTCGCAGCGGCACGCGGGAGTGGCGTTCTTCGTGAATCCGTTGGATCAGCGGGTGACGATGGCGATCGTGGTGGAGAGGATGCCCGACGCGGAAGCGGATGAGGACCCGTACCTGAACTACAAGGGGTGGGACAAAGCTTCAAGCTACAAGACGGGTCAGGAGATCATCGGTACGGTGGTGGCGGATGATGAGGATCCGGTAAGCAAGGCGAGAACGAAGAGGAATGTTGTTCGGCGGTTCCACTATCTGCCGCTGGCAATTGGCAACGGGGATCCGCCGAACCCCGCGCCGCCGGATGCGAATGGCACCTGGGGATCGTTGGGCGCTGGGCTGTGCATGGACTTTGTGATGGACGGCGAGTTGCAGGCGCTGCCGAACGGCGTGGGGTGCCAGTTGATCAACGATCCGAAGAACGCGAGCGATCCCGATCGGTATGTGCAGACGGGATGCATCCTGTTCGATCCGCAGGGGCAGTTGACGAGTATTGATCTGGCGATTGCGAGGTACGGCGCTTTGGGGAAGTTGCTTGGCTTGCAGATGGACATCCCGAACAATGTTACGTTCAAGTCGCAACTGGGCGTGGTGCTTTTCGATCCGGATGCGTTCAGGAGCAAGGGCGGCGGGACTCTTTCGGACAGCGTAGTAGCCGTGAAAGGGTATGACAGCATGGGCGACAAGGGGTGGGAGCCTGTGGGCGGGCAGAAGCCGTATAGCGGTGGTGAGACGAAAGAGGAGGATTGGTTGGACCAGAACGGCTTGCAGCTTCTGGTGAGCCGGTACAGCGGAACCCTGCTGAGAGGCGAGTGATGAGCGATTCTCGATTTTCGATATCTGATTGTCGAATTGAGCTGCGGCAGCGTTGGAGCGGCAGGCGGCGGGGGGGTTTTACGTTCACGGAAGTGCTGTTCGCGGTGATGCTGCTGGGGATCGGGTTCATCATGGTGGCGGCGATCTTTCCGGTGGCGATCCAGCAGAGCCAGGCGAACCGGGAGGACGCGATGGGGGTGATTTTGGCGAAGCAGGGGGCGAGGATCATGGAGTCGTTGCAGTTCAACGCGGACGACCTTGGGAAGAAGCTGCCGAACAACATGCTGCTGAGGTACGACGGGCGGGTGCACATGTTCGGGTTGGAGGATAACAATTTTGGTGGCTTCACTTGGCTTGAGGCGCGGTTCAAGAAGCTGTTGGGGAACCTGGTGGATCGGACGGATGCGCGGTATGCGTGGGTGCCGTTGGGGTACAAGCTTGGGCCATGGCCGACCGCGGTGCCGCCGAACGTACGGACGCCGGTGTTTTACGAGGTATATCTGGTGGGGGTAGCGTGCCGGAACAAGTCGGCGTATGAGGAGGGGAAGGACATGGACCTGCAGAAGAGTTGGACGTTCCAGCCGAAGGTGTGTTCGTTCTTCCTGACGGAGGGGAACACGGAAGCGGACACGATCACATTTACGCGGGGGCTGAATTCATTGGAGCCGGGGGATTATGTGTTCGCGGCGGAGGGGGCGTATGTGCTGGTGGCGAACGACCAGTTGCCGAACGCGGATCCGCGGAGGGGGCGGGCGAATGGGCGGATGTACCGGCTGGGGGTGAGGCGTACGGACAAGGGGCCTGGCTGTTGGGAGTTGGTGCCGGGGAAGGATATGTCGTATGGGCCGCTTCCAGACGGAACTTACAACGCCAGCGTGAATGAGAACCTTCCGCCGCGGGACGTGGGTGACAACAAGCCCAAGGGTAGTCCGGCGAAGGGGTACATGATCGGGCGGGCGTATGTGGACCCGTGGGACCCGAAGTCCGGGGCGGATGGGCCGGCACAGGACTTGTTTGCGACGTCGGTGGTGATCTATTTCCCCATGCAGTGAGATGGACATGCGGCAGTCTGATATGCGAAATCTCCTTGTTGGCCGTCGTGGCTTCACGCTGGTGGAGCTGATGGTATCGATTGCGATGGTGATGGTGTTGATTGCGGGGGTGTATGCGGTATTTGATGCGGCGACGAAGACGACGGGGGTGGGGATAGCGGTGGGGCAGTTCACGCGGGCGGTGCGGTCGCTGGAGCAGGTGATGCATGACGATTTTTCGCATGCGGTGTCGGCGGGGGAGATGCCGTGCATCGTGATTTATTCGGAGCAGGTGTTTGCGTATGCGGACCGGAAGGACATGGACAGCGACAAGGGCGGCGGGCCGGGCACCGCGGATTTGGGTGGGACGGGGATGGAGACGCCACTGATTCCGGCGATTTACAACACTCGGAGCCACCGGATTGATCAGCTCGGTTTTTTTGTGCAGAACTCGGACAAGCCCTATGTCCGGCAGACGGGCCGGCCTGGTAGCGCGCCGCTGCGGTTGCCCCCAGAACTGCTCAGCCAGGGGTCGAGCCGGGAGGCGTGGATCTGGTACGGGCTGCTGAAGCTGCCGGACAATGGCAATGCCTTCGCAGACCCGGGCGAGTTCAACGCGAATCAGAACCCGAACAACTATTTCGCCAACGACTGGTGCCTGGGGCGGGTGGCGATGCTGCTGGTCCCGTACATCGCGTCGCCGGGAAACCTGGGGTACATTCCATTCAATAGGACAGTGCTTCTTAGCCCGCTTGGGAGCGACTCCCGCGTCGCGGGTGGGCGTTTTATCGGTGAGTCGCGGTTTGACGTGGCGGAGACGTCGATTGCGGATTTCCGGAGCTTTATCGTTGAGAATATCGCTGCGAATAATCTGACGCCGGTGGACATGCGCACCGCGTTTGACTACCGGTTCAATTGCAAGCCGCAGGTGAGGCGCAGTGGCAACATCGCTGCGATGGCCGACGAGATAGCGCTGACCGTGCCGTTTTTGGAGCGGGGGGTGACGCAGTTCATCGTGGAATTCGCGGGGGATTTCATGGAGCAGGAGTGGGATGTGGCCAAGCGCGGTAATAAATCTGCCGTGGGTGGGAGGATCACTGCCGCGCAGCCGGACGGGGAGATTGATTTTCTGGCGCGTACCAATTCGATAACGCGTCAGACGACGCGTCAGACGGTGAAGGAGATTCGGTGGTATGGGATGCCGCGGAACGTGGATCTGTTTGATGACGCCAAGGGGCCGGTGATCCGGGGAACCCGGCCGGGGGCGCGGACGGACGCGAACAGCATGCTCGACGTGGTGCCGGTGCGGGATGTGTACCCGGAGGCATCGGACTTTGAGCATTTTGTGGATGCGAGCGGGAGTAACATCTGTGGTGCGCAGAAGACTATGAATTACGCGGCGGCTGGCGCGATGCCGGCGGGGGCGAAGTATGTTTGCACCTGGACGCCGCAGATGTTGGCCAGTGGACGTGGGCCGTGGATGATCCGGATCACGATGACGATCACGGATCCGAATGGGCGGTTGCCGGAGGGGCAGACGGTGCAGTATGTGTTTTCGCTGCCGCATTAGAGCGAGGTTAAGCATGGACAAGTGGACGAAGATAACGCCTGGCAGCCGGAGGCGATCGCGAGGGTCGATCCTGGTGATCGTGGTGGCGGTGCTGATGATGATCGCGTTGATCGGGACGGCGTACATCGCGACGGCGCGGCTGGACCGATATGCGGCGCAGGACCATGTGAGGCTGACGCAGAACGAGGCGACGCGTGAGTCGTACGTGGACCAGGTGGCGGCGTTGGTGCAGCGGACGGTGGCGGAGGATTTTGACAACGAGGTGACGGGGCCGCGGACGTTGCCGTATTTGGGGGACCGGTTGCCGCGGCGGTTGAATACGGGGGCGACGCGCTGGGTTCCGGCGTGGCGGTATATCACGGGACAGTTGTATCGGAGCATTGATCGGAGTCTGGGGGTGTATGAGCCGCCGCTGTTGAACGGGAACTCGGTCGGCGCATGCGACGGGCTGATCAAGGTTATTGAGGACAACCCCGCGCTCGCCAATTTCCTGAAAACCAAGGTGAACACGGACAGGTATTGGGCGGTGCCGACGTCGTACACGCTGCAGTATGGGCCGAACTACCCGGTGGAGAAGTATCAGAACAAGGTGCGGATGTATCCGGCGATGCAGTTCTGGGATTCCAGCGCGGAGCATTACTTCCCCAATGACAGCAAGCCGGATATTTATCTAGCGGCGGATGCGGATGGGGATGGGATAGCCGACTCGGTGCTGGTGAGGTTGACGGCGACGACGGAGCCGGGGGTGACGTATTACGCGGCGGTGCGGATTATTGATAACAGTTCGGCGATCAATGTGAATACGGCGTGGAGCCGGGATCGAGTGTACAACGCGGACGGCAGCATCCAGAAGGCGATTACGATCACAATGGGCACGCCGCCGAAGTCTGTCGATGTCAGCAAGGAGGTCAAGACATTCCACACGTCGAACATTGGTTTTCGGGAGCTGTTGAGCAACCAGACATTGGCGCCTGCCGACTTCCACCTGTGGGCGATCAATCGGCATCGATTCGGTTATCCTCGTGGGCTGCTGGGATCGAGCATTGAAGGGCCGGGGGTGAACGCTGAGCAGCGGGTGGTTGCCAGTGACGTGCCGCGTGACGATTCGAGGGCCGCGTGCACGGATTTCAGCTTTGACAGCCTGGGGGAGACGATGTCGATCCAGTTGGGGCGGCGTGTGAGGAACCCTGGCTACTACTATGACGCACGGGGGGGTCATCAAGGTACGTTCCAGTTCCAGGCGTTTCCGGAGACGGATGCCGCGGCATTGGCGTATCGGTTCTGCATGGTCCAATGGGAGTCGCAGGACGTCAACGGCGAGCTGAAGCCGGTGATGGGGCAGTTGGAGCGGACGGTCTATGAGTATGGTATTGGTGACGCGGGGAGCACGTCGATCGATGGGTTGGTCAACTCTGCGTTGAATTTCGCGTTTTCGTCGGTTAACCGTTTTCGGTGTTTTCCGGCGGATCAGATGGGCCCGTGGTTTCAATGGCTGGACTGCGACGAGAATACGACGAGCCTGGGTTTCACCGAGGTTGGGACCGGTGTGGCCCGACTGCGGTCGTTGCGGCCGCTGTTGACGACGCACAATGCGGTGGCGAGCCGGGCGAAGCGGAGGACAACGATATACAAGTGGCCGTCTTCACCTCCTGATGCGGCGCCTTACCCCCCATTATTGTTGTATCCGGGCATGTTGTCGGGGGATGCTCTGGAGGATGGTATTCTGCCATCCGGGAGAGCCCCGTACCAGCCAGGGCGTCTATACCGGTTGAACGCGCCACGGACTGTGACGTACTTCTATATAGGCATATCGCCGGCTGGCCTACCTAGTCGTCCGGATCCGACTTTGGATTTCCCGCGTAACCCGGTGAGCTGGGATCTCCAGCCGTGCGTGAGCGGGAAGGCGAAAGCATCGATCAATAACGCGGGGTTCCCGGAACTGTGGAGGGGGTTTTACCAGGTGATGGCAGAGCGGAAGAACGGAGCACCGGTTTCCGACGCGTCGGTGACGCCGGCTAAGGAGTATGAGATTGATGGGACGTACAACAGCCCGTATTGCGGGATGACTTTTGACCCTGCGACCTACGCCGCAACTGGCGTGCAGAACCTGCTTCGGATGTGGAGGTCGCCGATCCGCGACGATCGGAACGCCGACTCTGTGCCGCTCAGGGGCGGGGTCACCAATCTTTTCCAGCGGCTCAAGCCGATGCAGGTGATGGCGTTGAGGTCGGCGCTGGCAGCGGTGAACACGGTGGCGTTGCGCGATTCGGATCCTGCGAACTGGAGTCGTGTGCCAAGCCGGCGGATTGTGTTGCACAACGTGAACAGAACCTTCCTGCCGAAGCAATATGAGGTGACGGTATTTGGGTACAAGCCGCAGCCGTTCATTGTGGAGGTGTATGCGAACAATGACACATCCCAGTACGACGCGTACAAGAACGCCAATGGATACGTGGCGATCAAGCTGTACAATCCGTACGATTCGGCCATCCAATTGAAGAACTGGGTTGTGGCGACGCTGGACCGGAACCCGTCGAATGGGACGCGCACGTTGACGAAGTTGATGCAGTTCCCCAATACTGCCGCGGCTCCGAGCGTGCCTGCTGGTGGATACCTGCTGCTGGAGAGTCTTCCAACAACGATTGGGACCGGTTATCGGCCAAGCAGCACTCGGCTTCCTTTGACTGCCGCGGTGATTGGCAATTCGTATTCAGTCAAGGAGCTTTCCAGTACTGCGACTTCAACGGTTTTTGACAAGGAGTTGATCCTTCTGCGGCCGGTGGACCCGGACCCGACCTATGCTCCCAACAGGCCATCGGACCCTAAGAACTTTGAGTACATGGTGCCGGTTGATCAGTTTGACTTCACGGGGCTGAAGCTGTCGGCCACAGCCTGCTTCACGTGGCACTACTCGAGGAAGTCGGGCAGCAGCAGTAAATGGGATTGCGTGTATCCTGGAAGATACGACGCCAAGCCTGGTATCACGCAGCGGCATCAGGGAACGGTCGTCGAGAGTTATACGCGGCCTGGCGGTCATGATAAGTGGAATCGCAAGGCGACTGATTCAGGGTATGACCCGGCATTTCCTGAGGGGAGCGGTGTGTATCCCACCAAAATGAAGCTGAAGGATCTGTTGTCAACAGATTCGATGGATAACACCTACCCGAAGGCGTTCAGCATTCAGTTGTTCTCGAAGGGCATGCCCGGGCCGTTCACCAACCCGAGCCGGGGTGTGTATCCTTACGGTGGGTTTGCCCGGAACGGGGACATCATGCAGGTGCCGTTCATTGGGGCGTATTGCATCCGGGATCTGGACAACGGCAACAAGATTGTTGAGATGAACGGGATCAGCATGGACAGCGCGTTCGCGGAGGATACGAACACGTTGGATGATAGCGACGAGCAGATTGGGCGGTTCTGCCCGTTGCAGAGTCTGAACGCCAATTACTGCGACGCGTACAATTGGGCGGCTCGGCTTTTTGAGTATCTGGACGTGCAGGTGCCGGCGGAGGAGTTTCTGCCGAACCGCAATTGGTATGCGTGGACCGGCCTGATGGAGGCGGTGCCAAGCAGCGAGAATGCGGACCTTGATAATTCGTACAGGGGCGCCAACGACCTGGTTCCGGTGCAAGGGAGGGTCAACGCCAACACCGCTCCGCGCAAGGTTCTGGAGATGGTGCCTTGGGTGGCGGACAGTACCAACGGTTACACGGATGTGGCCAGGTCGAAGGTTGTAGCGGATGCGATCGCGAGCTACAGGGAGACCGATAGGACCGAGACGCTGCCGGCCGGCGGCACTGTTACCGTTCGTAACGAGTACGCGTCGCTGTTTGATCTGAACAGAATCGTTGATGCGAGCAATAATAGAACCTTCCAGTTGGGCAACGGCGCCATTACCGCCGGCAACGTCGCCAGCCGTGAGCAGGACAATTGCGTCTTGACGCCGGACAACGGGACGATGACGAATGACTTCAAGACGAAGTACGTGATGATGAACCGCATCAGCAATTTGGTGACGACGCGGTCGGATACGTTTACGTGCTATATCCTGGTGCAGGGGTGGCGGGAGGCGGGGACGGGGTTCCCGTGTTTGGATTGGGAGCAGCGGAAGGCGTTTATATTGGATCGGTCGGGGGGGCCGGAGCATCTTAAGATCATCCCGGTTCCGACCGATTAGAAAGATATAAGCTGATTGAGTACCCCCGCGCCGGAGGGCCGGGGGTCTTTTTTTGGGCGCAGTTCACACGAAGGCTGACCTAACAATTCCCGCCATTTTCTTTTCAACATTCCCCCCGCTCGTTTGTATGCCTCCGTAGGGTGGGTGTGTACTCGCCCACCGCTGTGGCCAGGGGGACCACCCCCTCCCACGCTCTTTGACAATCGCATAGTGCCCCGCCCCCCTCCTGCATCGGCGGCTTCATATGCACCGCCGTCGGTTCTGGTCGTTTCCATGTCGGTTTTGGTCGCTTTTCGTTGCTTTCTGCCCGTTTCTGCCCGTTTCTGCCCGCTTTTGCACGGTTTTTTGACTGAAGAACCGACCCTCAAACGCCAGAACCCCCTTTTATTGCTCAGCTTACGTTTTTCACCCCCTCCGCCAAACATTTTCCCGCGCACACAACACCCAATTCCCCCCTGGCAACTACCCACTACCCACTACCCACTACCCACTACCCACCCCCTAATCCTTGACGATGACTTTGCTTTTGCCTTCGACGAGCATTTCGAAGACGAGGGCGACGTCATCGTTGCGCATGCGGATGCAGCCCATGGAGATTTCTTTGCCGATGGAGTCGGGCTCGATGGTGCCGTGGATGCCGTAGGAGGTTTTTCCAATCGCTTGTCCGTCGATGCCGGAGATGCCGATCCAGAAATCGCCGAGGGGGTTTTTGGGATCGCCGGCGGCGATGACGCCTTCGCCGCGGGGGCTGTAATAGGTGGGTTTCTTGAGTTTTTTGTGGGGTTCGACTTGCCAGGTGCCGGCGGGGGTGGAATCGTCCTTGCCGAGGCCGACGGGGAAGGTCGTGACGTAGATGGAGCCGGTCTCGCCTGGGGAGCCGAGGTAGATGTCCATGGTGAACTTGGATTTGGTGATAACGGCGTGGAAGGGGCCTTTGATGAGCTTGACGGTCTGGCCGGCGCGGACCTTTTTGGGATCGGCGATGCTGTTGACGCGGCGGAGGAGTTCCCAGGTGATGCCGTTGGCGGCGGCAACCTTTTGGAGCTCGTCGCCGGCCTGGAGTGCGTACATGGCGACGGTGGGGTCGTCCTTGAAGGCTTTGCGGCTGAACGTGACGTCTTGGCTGATCTTGGCGAGGAGGGTTTGGGCGGCGGCGGCGTCGGGTTCGGAGAGGCGGCCGAAAATGAAGGCATCGTTCAGGATTTTGCGGGCGGCAATGGGGTCGGCGTCCTCGAGGCGGGCGCGGCCATCGGCGAGGGGATTGCCGCTGAGGGTGTAGGTGGGAGCGGGTGGGGGGGCGGCGACGGCGACAGGCTGGAGGATCGGCTCGGCGATGGGCTGGAGTGTTGGGGTTTGGGTGGTTGAGAGCAGGGGCTGAAGCGTGGGCTCCGTTTTTTGGAGGGGATCAGTGCGCAGGGCGGTATCGGCCAGTTTCTGCGAAGGGCTCTGCTCGAGGAGCTGGGGCTTGTTGAGAGGCGAGGCGGCGCCAGCGCGGGAGGCTTTGATCTTCTGCGCGGTGATGAAGATCCCGGCGGCGAGGGTGAGGATGAGAACGATCGCCAGTGCCCGGCTGGCGCGGCGGGTTGAGCGGCTCATTGACGAACCTCCGTGTTCTGATTTTCGATTTTTGATTTTCGATTTTCGAATTGCCCGGTGATGCGAGCTGACAGTGGGAAGTCGAAAATCAAGAATCGAAAATGGTACGGTGCTATGACCGGATCAGATCCGGCGCGAATCGCCGGATTCCTCGATCGGTTACCAGCATACCGAGTGGCATGTCGTGGTCAAGAACGGGGATGTCTTGAATGATCTGTTCGTCAAAGGCCAATCCGCAGCTTAAGCCGGAGAAATTGGGCTGAGCGAGGAAGCGGTCGTAGAAGCCCATGCCGCGGCCGATGCGGTGGCCGTGGGGTGTGAATCCGAGGCCGGGGACGACGACGAGGTTGATCAGGTCGAGGGGGATGGGTTTTCCGGCGATGGGTTCGCGAACACCTGGGCCGGTGGTGGTCATGCCGGTGGTGAGGCTGGTGATTTCGACGGGGAGCATGTGTCGCTGGTCCCAGCTCACTTTGGGGACGACGACGACCTTTCCTTCCTGCCAACAGCGTAGAGCGAGCGGGGCGGTATCGACCTCGTGGGGGGTGCTGAGATAGAGCATGACGACGCGGGCGGCGGCGAATTCGGGGCTATGGATGAGGAAGCTGCAGGCGGATTGGCTTTTCTGATGGCGGATCTCCAGGCTCATCGCGGCGAGTCCTTCGCGGAGCATCTTGCGGATCGCGGATTTATTGGTTTGGTCGGTCATGTCTGCCTCCGCATATCGTCTTGCGAACTGCCTGTCTGTTTGTTAGACACCTTGCCGTCTTGCGGGTTGGGCGTCTGTTGGCCGCCGTGTCGTTGCGACTGAAGGCGGCGGCCGATCTCTGCTTCGCACCCTCGGTCGGTTGGCTGGTAATAGATCTTATCCACACCCAGGTAATCTTGCTCGACGAATCCGCCGGCGTAATCGTGTGGATATTTGTAGTCTGTTCCATGTGCGAGGCGTTGGGAGCCGGTGTAATGGGTATCGCGAAGGTGCTTGGGGACGGGGATGGTTCGGCCATCGCGGACGTCTTTCATGGCGGACCAGATTGCGGTGGCCGAGGCGTTGGACTTGGGCGCTGTAGCCATGTAAATGGCTGCCTGACTGAGTGTTAGCTGTGCCTCGGGCATTCCAATACGCTCCACAACGTCATAAGCCGCGGCGGCGAGGACCAGCGCCTGCGGATCGGCATTACCGATGTCTTCGCTGGCGAGGATGGCGATTCGCCTTGCGATAAAGCGTGGGTCCTCGCCGGCTTCGAGCATTCTGGCGATCCAGTAGACCGCCGCGTCGGGATCGCCTCCGCGCATGGATTTGATCAGGGCGCTGGCGGCATCATAGTGCTCGTCTCCAATACCATCGTACACAATCGCCTTCCGTTGAATCGACTGTTCGGCGGTATTCAGATCAATTTGAATGCCAAGGCTTTGTTGGTCCTTCACCTGCGACAGGATGGCGACCTCCAAAGCCGTCAGAGCCCGGCGTGCATCTCCGTCGCACATAACCGCCCAAAGATCAATGGCTTTTGGGTCGATATCAACCTTAAGGGCCCCGAAGCCTCGTTTCTCGTCGGCCAAGGCCCGATAAATCAGAGAGCGGATCTCTGGTTCAGTCAGAGGCGTAAACTGGAAGATCTGGCTGCGGCTGACGAGGGGCGAATTGATGGCGAAGAACGGGTTTTCGGTGGTCGCGCCGACGAGAAGGATGAGGCCATTTTCCACGTCCGCCAAGAGGATATCCTGTTGTGCCCGGTTGAAGCGATGAATTTCGTCGAGGAACAGAACGGTTCGCTGGCCGCCGTTGGCGATGCGTTGGCGGGCTTCGTCGAGGATGGCGCGGACTTCCTTGACGCCGACAGCGCTGGCATTGACCTGTTCGAAGTGGGACTTGGAGCCAATGGCGATGAGTTGGGCGAGGGTCGTTTTTCCGGTGCCGGGCGGGCCGTAGAAGATGATGCTGCTGAGCCTATCGGCCTCGAGCATACGGCGCAAGAGCTTGCCGGGGCCGAGGAAATGTTGCTGGCCGACGAACTCATCGAGCGTCTGGGGGCGCATGCGGACGGCGAGGGGCGCAACACGCTGCAGGTTTTGACGGCGACTATCCTGAAAGAGATCCATGTTCGTTTGCTCCATTCGATCAAGCCCCGAGGTGGACACAGCGGCCGGTCAGTGCCGGGAGAACAAGATTTCGAGCCATTCACAAGAATTCGGTTGGCCGCCGGCCGCATTGGCTCTACACTCTACGGTGATCTAATCATATGCGGTGGGAGACAAGCCTGGGAGAGTGTAGGAAACGGATACGAAGCTAATTTTCGGCCGCTCGTCCAGCGGGGCCGGTGCTGTGAAAAGCGTCGGGTTCGTGCGGCTGCTCTGGAGGTTTATACATGTGCGGAATCGTAGCTTACGTCGGACGAAAGATCGCTCAGCCTCTGTTGATTGAGGGGCTGAAGCGATTGGAATATCGCGGCTATGACTCGGCGGGCATCGCGGTGATTGACCAGAAGGGCGCGATGCACATTCGCCGGGCGGTCGGGCGGATCAGTGTATTGGAGGATGCGCTGCAGCGCGTGCCTACGCTTCCGGACGCCAGCCTGGGCATGGCGCATACCCGCTGGGCGACGCACGGAGCGCCCACCGAGGCGAATGCCCACCCGCATACCGATGACACCGGCCGCATCGCTCTGGTGCACAATGGGATCATCGAGAACTACGCGGCCCTGAAGAAATTCCTGACCAATAAGGGGCATGCATTTTCCAGCCAGACGGATACCGAAGTTCTGGCGATGCTGATCGGCGACCTGTATGCGGACATGCAGGTGAAGAACCAGGTCCTGCCGGGCACGTCGCTGCTGCAGCAGGCGGTGCAGGCGGCGCTGCATGAGGTGGACGGAACCTATGGCATCGCAGTGATCTGCAAGGATGAGCCGGATACGCTGGTGGTGGCGCGGAAGGGCAGCCCGCTGATCATCGGCGTGGGGCAGGAAGAATACATTGTGGCATCGGATGCCAGCGCCATTGTGGAGCACACGACGCAGGTGGTTTACCTCAACGACAACGAGATGGCGGTGCTGAAACCCGGCTCCTTCCGCACGACCACCATCAACAACATCACGATCAGCCCGGTGATCTCGCAGTTGGAGAACAAGCTCGAGGAATACGAGCTTGGCGACTACGAGCATTACATGCTCAAGGAGATCTTTGAGCAGCCGTCCGCGATCCGCAACTGTCTGCGCGGCCGGGCGGAACAGAAGGAGAGTCGGATCGTGCTGGGCGGCATTGTCGACCACACGCGGGAACTGGTGCGGGCCAAGCGGTTCATCCTGACGGGGCAGGGGACGGCGTGGCATGCGGGCTTGGTGGGCGATTATTTGATGGAGGACCTGGCCAAAGTTACCACCGAGTGCACGTACGCCAGCGAATTCCGCTATCGCAATCCGCTGGTGGAGGAGGGGACGGTGGTGGTGGCGATCAGCCAGTCGGGTGAGACGGCCGACACGCTGGCGGCGCTGCGCGAGGCTAAGGAGAAGGGGGCGCTGGCGCTGGGCATCGTCAATGTTGTCGGCTCGACGATTGCACGGGAAACCGACGGTGGTATTTATCTGCACGCGGGGCCTGAGATTGGTGTGGCTTCGACCAAGGCGTTCACCTGCCAGTGTGTGGTTCTGACGATGCTGGCGTTGTTCCTGGGCCGTCGGAAATTCATGAGCCAGAGTGTGTGCCATGAGATGATCGACGGCCTGTGCGCCGTGCCGGAGCAGATCGAGCGAGTGCTGGAGCAGAGCGACCACGTGAAGCAGATCGCTCGCGAGTTCTGTGACCGGGAGAACTGGCTGTTCCTGGGCCGTGGCTATCATTTCCCGGTCGCACTGGAAGGGGCGCTGAAGCTGAAGGAAATCAGTTATATCCATTCCGAAGGCATGCCAGCGGCGGAGATGAAGCATGGGCCCATCGCGCTGATTAATGAGGGCATGCCGGTGGTGTTCATCGCGACCAAGGGTTCGCAGTACGACAAGGTCATCAGCAACATCGAAGAGGTGCGGGCGAGGGGCGGGAAGATCATTGTGGTCGCAACCGAGGGCGATACGAACATTCACAAGTACTCGGATCATGTGATCGAGGTTCCGCATGCGCTCGAGCCTCTGCAGCCGCTGCTGAGCGTGGTGCCGCTGCAATTGCTGGCGTATCACTGCGCGGTGGCAAGGGACTGCAACGTGGACAAGCCGCGGAACCTGGCTAAGAGCGTGACGGTGGAATAGAGAGAAGGGGGAGGCGAGCTTTGTACAGATCAAAGCCCATGGGCCATGGTCCGTGGGCTTTTGTATTGCGTGGTCCTTAAAACTTTCGCTTGCGCGGCGCGTACTACTGAACGTGGACAGACGAGCTTTGTCGCGTACGGGCATTGTAGCGCTGATCTGGGCGATTCTCGCGCCGGGCGTGGTGATTGTGCCGGCCGCGAATCGAGCGGCGACAGCGCCATCATCGCAGGCCGCGACGCGGCCGAGCGAGAAGGATCTCCAGCGGCTGGCGCTGCTTACGCGGCGCGGGATTGATCTGCTGAAGCAGAAGAAGCTGGACGAGGCGGAGAAAACGCTTGGTGAAGCGCTGCAACTGGGGCCCAACCGGTACCTGGTGTTGTACAACATGGCGTGCGTCAAGGCGTTGCGAGGGGAAGACGCGGAGGCGATGGATTGCCTCGAGCGGGCGGCGGTAAACGGGTTCACCGACTTCATTCACATCCAGAAGGACCCGGACCTGGTGAGCTTGCGGAGCCTTCCGCGGTATCAGGCGCTGTTGAAGCGCAAGGAGGAGTTGCAGCGGCGTGATGCGGACCACATTGTCGCGTTCCTGAAGCGCGAGCTGGGGCAGGGGTATCTGTTTGAGATCGACCCCGAGGACAGGCTGATCTTTGCCACGAACACGGATGATCAGACGCTGGCGGCGTTGAAGAAATGGGTGGTGATGCAGGCCAACAGCCTGAACGAGCAGCTCTTTGAGAATCGGCCGGATCAGTACATCAGCATCATCGTGCCGTCGGCGGCGGACTATCGGCAGATCGTTTCGCGGAGGGGCGTGGGAGGTTTTTACGACCACGACAACCGGCGGCTGATCGCGCAGCGGCTCGGGCAGGTGATGACGCACGAGTTCACGCATGCGATGCACAACGCGGACCTTGACCCGCTGGGCCAGGAGCATCCGACGTGGCTGAGCGAGGGGCTGGCGACACTGTTTGAGCCGGGGCGGTTTGTGGGGCAGAAGCTGGTTCCGGCGGACTCATTCCGGCTGGGCGGTTTGCAGTCGGCGGCGAGGCGGGGCCGGCTGATGCCGCTCCGGCGGCTGTTTGAGATGGATCAGAAGGCATTCACGGCGAACGCGGTGGTGGATCTGACGTATGGCGAGTCGGGCAGTTTGCTTCTTTATCTGTACGAGCAGGGGCTGCTGCGGAAGTTTTATGAGGCGTATAAGTCGCGGTACGAGGTGGACAAGACCGGGCGAGTGGCGTTGGAGCAGGTGACGGGGAAGAAGCTGGCGGATGTGGAAGTGGAGTGGAAGACATGGATGCTGAAGCGAGCGCCGCCGCCGCTATCCACCGGGCCGCAGGGCGCGATGCTGGGTGTACGGTTCGGCGAGGCCAACGACGGGCTGAAGGTCGAGGAGATCCCGCGTGGCAGCCCGGCGCGGGAGGCGGGAGTGAAAGTGGGGGACATTGTGGTGGGTGTGGATGAGGTTGAGGTGCGAGACTACAACTCGTTGATCCCGTTGCTGGCGACGTACCATCCGGGGGACACGATCACGCTCAAGGTCCGTCGCGGCGACCGGTATATGAGCATCCCCCTGACGCTGTCGCGGCGGGACAAGATAGATCGCTGAGAGGCCCGGATTGTCCTACGTCGCTGGCGATTCGATCTCCACTGCTGCAGCGGCTGCGTAGCGGATGATGGTTTCGTCGACATCATCCCAGGAGCGGTCGCGGCGGGCGAAGACGGTCTTCATGACTTCGATGGCCTTGTCCAGCCGATAGGGCTCGGTGCCTTTATTGGTGATGAATGTGAAACTGGGGACGAATTTCTCGGCGATGCCGGAACTGGCGATCATGCTGGCCAGGCCCACATAGGTGCCGGCCATGAGGCGAGTGCCAATCGCGGTTTTCACGTGGTCGCCGATGAGCGAGCCGATGTGATGCCGGCCGGTTTTCTCGGGGCCGCGGGGGGTCATCACACTGATCTCGCCGTAGGTGTTTTTCAGGTTGCTGGTGTTGGTGGCGGCGCCGAGGTTGACCCATTTGCCGATGTAGCTGTCGCCGAGGTAGCCGTCGTGGGCCTTGTTCGAGTAGCCGAAGACGATGGAGTTGGAGACCTCTCCGCCGATGCGGCACATCATGCCGATGGTCGTGCCGGGTCGAATCAGGGTGAGCGGCATCAGGTGCGCGTGGGGTCCAATGTAGCAGGGGCCCTGCAACACGGCGTTGGCGCCGACGACGGCGTCGTGATCGATGACAACGGGTCCCTGGGAGCCATCCAGGACGGCGCCGGGCTGGATGCTGGCGGCGGACGCGATAAAAACGTTGACGTCTTCGATCATGTGATAAGCCCCGGCGGGCTTGGGCCGATGTTCATGCTTGAGGCCGGCCGCGTCTTCGACCAGTGATTCCTTGTTCCACTGGATCAGGTCCCATAGGCGCTCGATCATGCGGGTCTGGGGCTCCATTCGCGGCAGGTTCAGCAGCTCCATCCACCGGGGGCTTCGCTGCATGGCGTCGGCCGGCGAGAGGCCGGGGCGTTTCACCTTGGCGACGCGGACCAGGTTGTCATCGTCAATAACGGCGGCTTCCTGGTCAGGCGGGTTGTACTTGCTGAAATGCAGCGTGCGGCCGCTGACCAGCAGAGCCGGCTCATCGTCGAGCGGAACGTTGACTTGCGTGGGGACACTGAGCCTGGGGACGATGCGGCGGCGGCAGAACTCGGCCAGTTCCGGTCGCACCCACAGTGACAGGCGAGAGGGGTTGGTGTGGCGGATCTGCTTCTCCAATAGAACCGCCATGCCCGTGGCCAGTGTGAAGACCGGGCGGCTCAGCGAGAGCGGCGCGAACGTCTTCCAGTGAATCCCTTCAAATATGACGACATGCATGGAGGGGATTATATCGGCTGAAACGAAAACAGGGCAGCCACCAGGCTGCCCTGAGTACACAGAGCCCTCCGAGGATATCACTTCGGCGGTCGAATCGGACGGCCGAAGGCCTGTGTAAAAGTCGTTGCGATCGGGCGCTCGGCCAAGAGACTGGCCAAGGCGTCCGCACAGTAGCTCTTCCGAACCACCGTTTCGTTCTGATTGTCGTCAAAGGCGCCGCGGTAGCGGAACTGGCCGCGATTGTCGATCAGCAGCACGGTCGGCGTCACTTGAACGTCATATTGTTCAGCCACTTCTCCGCCGGGGTCCATCAGCATCGGGAAGTTCTGGCCGATGACGCTTTTGAAAACTCGCAGTTCATCGAGCGCGCACGGATTCATGTCGGCGACGGTGGAGTCGATTGCCAGGACGGCAACTCGATCATCGGTGGCGTAGGAATTGGCCAGGCGCACGATGCGCTGGCTGTACTCATTGCTGACGGGGCCGCGGGCGCACCAGAAGACCAAGACGACGGTCTTGCCTTGCAGGGACGCCATGGAGATGGTCCGCCCATCAACCTCGCGGAGCGAGAAATCGGGGGCGGTATTTGCCTGATCCAGTCGCCTCTCAAGGGCCTTTGAGCCAAGCACGCCCATGGCAAGCAAGAAAACCACCGCGACAGCCGCCAAGCCAAATCGCGCATGCCGTTCGGACGATACCATCACTCACCCCTCCAAGGGTGAAACCAAGTACCCAAATAACCGGACGCTCACTGACTCTTTGCTGCCGAAGGCCGACCTGCCACGGGAGCCAGCATTTAGACTACCTACACCAGCCTTGCCCTGCTCCTCACTATAGCCCAAACCGTGGCAGGTTCAAGAAAAAACCGGATGAGCCCGCAATCGGTTTCCCCGAGGGGATTCCCTAGATTAACAGTGGCCGGATGCGTAAGTGACGGACATCTCAGAACCGAGCAGTTATGCAGAGAATGCATTGGCGTATGTGGATATGGGCGATCATTGTGGTGTATGCCGGCTGACCAGTTTGGCGAGTTGGTACAGCATATTCATATAGGGTGTGGCGACGTGGGCATTGGCCGCGGCGCGAAGAGGCTGGCCGAGGATGGCCTCGACCTCCATGGCGCGTCCCAGTTCGCGGTCGATCTGCATGCTGCTGCGGTAAGCGCCCATGGTTTTCGTGAAGGCGACACGGGATTCGATCAGTTCCTGCGGCAGCGGCGCGCCCAGCGCATTGGCAGCGGCGACCACTTCCGACATGATTTGGCGGACGAGTTCCAACCCGACCGGGTCGTTGATCAGGCGATCGGTGGCCATGTCAAGCACAGCGCCCAGGCCGTTGAACGGGACATTCCACAGGAGCTTTTCCCAGCGGCCATAGCGAAGACTGTGCAGCAGCTCGCACTTCACGCCGCTGCTTGCGAGTATGGCAACGATCTTGCTGGCGTTGGCGGTGTTGCCTTCGATGAACTCGCCGACGCGGACGAAGCCGTAGTCGGTGTGGTTGATAACCCCTGGGGCGATGCGGTTGAGGCAGACGAAAGCGAGGCCGCCGAGGATGCGCTGCGGGCCGAACAGGTCGGCGAGGTGTTCTTCGTTGCCCAGGCCGTTCTGGAGGGTGAGGATGAGGGTGTCTTGATGAAGCAGGGGGCGGATGAGGAGGTGGGATTGGTCATTGGCGGTCGCTTTGAGCGCGACGATCACCAGGTCTGCCGGCGGCATCTTGGAAGGGTCGCTGTAAACGTGGATGGAGTCGGGGGAGACGGTGAAATCGCCTTCGCGGCTGCGGACGATCCAGCCGTTGCGGGCGACGGCGTCGTAGTCGCTACGGAGAAAGAAGTGGATGTCGTGGCCGATGCGCGCGAGCCGGCAGCCATAATAGCCACCGACCGCGCCGGAGCCGACGATAGCGATGATCGGGTTATCGGGCAGCATGGCGGGTGGGAGTATACCGCAAGCGATGTGTGTGTCGCACGCATGACAGACGCGGCGAGGATCAACGGGAGGCTACGTTTGCGGCTGTGCCGGGTTGATAGGGGTGAAGCGAGCGGGGCAGGAAGCGCCCGACCTGTCGGCAGTAATCGAGATAACTCTGGCCGTGATGAGCGGCGAGGTGATTTTCCTCGCGGCGGGCTTCCCATTGCAGCAGGAGAAGATGCGTCGCGGCGGCGGCGAGCATGAGCGGCGAAGGGACCGCGGCGAGGGTCGCCAGCATGAGCAGCGAGGAGAGGGCGTAGATGGGGTGGCGGACGTAGGCGTAAGGGCCGGTGAAGATGAGCTGCGTTTTCTCTGCCGGGTCGATGCCCATGCGCCAGGACTTGCCCATTTTCTTCCAGCAGATGAGGGTGCCAGCCAGAGCCATCGCGGCGACGGCGGCGGCGGACCAGGAGAGGCCGGCGGAGAGGAAAAGCGGCCGTAGTGGCCGCGGAAGATGATCGGTGGCGGTGAATGCGGTGATATAGGGGTGGAGGATCCAAATGCCGACGAGCGGAATCCAGATAAAACGAAGGAGGCGGCCAACGGGCTCGGGCGGCGCGAAGTTGGCGCCGTGGCCGGTGTTCTTGCGGGTCTTGTACACGAGCCGGACCACGCGGCCCCAGTAGGCGGTGAGGATGACGGCGATAATCAGGGAGGGCAAACTGCGCATAAGCGGCTCACCATGTTACGGGTCACGCTGCGCGGGTGCATCGGTTGCCCCAACGCGCTGCGGATTGTCGCTGACGCCGCTGGGGGCATGATCCTGGAGGATTGTACGAGGCGGCGAGGTTCGCCGTTGGGCCAGCCAAGCCTCGCGCGGCGGGCAGAATTCCTTGAGTTTGCAAATGACCTCGTCGTGCACTTTCGGGTTCTTTTCGATGTTGAAGTGGTCGGTATTCGACTCGAGCAGGTCGCGGCGGTCGGCACGAATGTTGACGTTCACCAGGTTCTTTTCCTCGGGCAGTTCCGATTCGAGTTTGACGCCGCGGAAAAAAGGGAGGGCATCGAGCGTATTGGACTGATAGAGGTTGTAGCAGAGGCGGACATTGGGCGAAACTCGCGGGGGGGTGACGGGGTCGAGCGTGATGACCAGATCAACATGCAGGTTCTGCGCTTCGAGGCGTTTGGCGATGCGCAGGGTGTCGTCGGCACCGTAAGAGTGGCCGATCAGGATGAGCGGCTCGTGGTCGGCGGCGGAACGATACTTGCTGGCGATTGCCTCAGCCAGGCCTTGCCATTGATCTTCCTGGAAGACGGATGCGCGGATGCCGGAGGCGGCGATTTTCCGGCCGAGGCCATCGATGCCGTAGGACCAGATGCCGATGAAACCGCGAAGGAGATAAACGTTGCCAGCGAGGCGCTGGTCGGAGCCGGGCTGGACCCGGCTGAGGTCGCCGGGGGTCATCGATTTGCACCCGGCTGCCAACAGAAGCAGCGTGGTCAAGATGAACCACGAGAGGCGGCGAGGATATCCACCGAAAGCGTGCACTGGCTCCTTCCCGATTCCTGAAATCGCCTTGAAGGATAAGAGGGGTGGAATCGGTGTGCAACCGGTGTTGTACGCGGGGCGTTGTACGCGGGGAGACTCAGGTGATCAGCTCGATGTGGCCGGAGACGATGGGGTGGGTGTGGTGCTGGTCTTGGACAAGGAGGCGGCCGAGGTGGTCGAGGCCGGTGCATAGGCCGGTGATGCGGGGCTTGTGGCTGGCGGAACAAAGGCGGACACGGCGGCCGGGAAGAACGTGATGCTGGTTGTATTCCTGCAACAGCGAGGCGAACGGGTGCTGGTTGCGGCGGGAAAGCGTTCGATGCATATGGCGGGCGATCGTGGCCAGGACCTCGGTCATGTCCAATTGTCGCCCGGCGATGGCGCTGAGGCAGGTGACTCGCGATCGCAGAGCAGACGGGGCAAGGCGGGGGTCGTTGTTGACGTTAAGGCCGAGGCCGATGAGGTCTACGCGGTGGATCCGCTCGCAGAGCAGGCCTGCGAGCTTTCGGCCGTTGTGAACAATGTCGTTGGGCCATTTCAGTCCGATGGCTGGCTCGCCGCACAGCTCAGCGGCGGCGTTTCGGGTCGCCAGGCCAGCCACGAGCGGGAGTTGGTGGACGGAGAGGTGCTCTTCGATTGGGAAAGCGAAGGTGACTGTGAGGCAGCCGGGGGTTGAGAACCATGCGTTGGATCCGCGGCCGCGGCCTGCGGTTTGATGGGCGGTGAGGACGACGGCGGGGGCAAAGAGCCGGGCGTGCTTGCGCAAGGCGGCGGCGTGGTCGTTGGTGCTGCGAAGACGGGGAAACCAGTAAAGGCGAAAAGGTCGTAACTCGTTTCGCAGTCGCGTGAGGTTGAATGACGAACTGGCCATGGCCGGAGCAGGAATTATTGCGCGTCGATCGGAGGGGAGAATAACGGGTTTGCCGCGGTTCGACCAGAGACGGACGATCCGCGGCCTATGGTGCAGCGTGGCGAAGCGGCTGACACTATAAGCAGAAGCGGGTGGACCGGCCCGAGAGCACGAGGCGTTCGATCGCGGTCTGGCACCGGCGGTAAGGGAGATTCTCGCGGGCGTAGACGCTGTGGAGTTTCTGGAAGCGGCCGGACGAGCCGTTGACGTCGATGTAATCGCGGATGGAACTGCCGCGATGGCGGATGGCGCGGCGAAGAATGAGCTTATTGACTTTCGCAAAAGCAATGTAACATCACTGCCAATCGATGAGGCATGAGACCAAATGGTACTGCGGCGGAATTGGAACGGCGGCGGCACGCCATGGCACTCTTCAAACGCGGACGGAGTCTACACGAGGTGGGGCGTAGGGTCGGCACCTCGGCGGCCTCTGTCTGCCGGTGGAAGCAGGCGGTCGATCAGGGCGCCAGCGACGCCCTGATCGCCAACCCAGTTCCTGGCCGGCCGCGCAAGCTTGGCGAGCGACAGACCCAACGCCTTCTGCGTCTGCTGACCAAGGGGGCGCTGGCCTACGGGTTCCCAAACGACCTCTGGACACTTCGGCGTATCGCGTCGGTCGTTCGCCGCGAG
>JAPLNB010000265.1 GCA_026693085.1 Planctomycetota bacterium
GGAGGACATGGCGGGGACGTGGGCGGTTTGTTCCCAGGCGATGTGGGATTGGGTGACGTCGCCGATGCCGTCGGGGCGGATGGCGCGGATGGTGGGTTTTTCGAAGCCTGAGGTGGAGAAGACGAGGCCGTCGCCGAAGACTGGGGAGGGGACGAGCAAGGCTGCGCAAGTACGGCGTTTCTCCCAAACAAGCGTTGCCGCCGAAGAATCCATGATCGTGCTTGCTCGCCGCGGATGGTGATTCTTAATCCAGAGCGGCACCGGAACCTCTGGCACGCAAGGCGATGCCCCCAACGCCTGCACTCCGGCCAAGCAGCAGCATCACGTACGCCGCCACCGCCGCCGTCGCGTCAATGCAGCTCAGGTACGTCGGCTGGCGATACAGCAACTTGCCCCGCCGGCGCAGCCGATAGCCCAGCGGCGTGATGACGATCGGCATCAGCACCCACTGGCCGCTGCCGCGCCACCGCAGAGGCAGTGGAGCGGCATCTGCTCCTGGCGGCAAAGGGACCACTGGACGTCCTGGCCGAACGGCAACCGCAAGGCTCGCACTCTGTCGCGAGCTTCCCGCATCACGTATTCTCCTCCAACGCCTTCTGATACCGCTTCATCAACGCCGATCGGCTGATCACCCCCAGCACATTCCCCGAATTCCGCGACGTCGATACCGGCAGATGATCCACATTGCACGTCGCAAAAACGTCCAGCACGCTTGCCAGATCCTCCCCCGTCGGCACCGCCGGAACGCTCGCCCTCATCAGATCCCGCACCAGCAGCAACGGCACCGCCTCGCGCTGCAACAGTGCGGTCTGTATGTCCTCCCCAACCACCATCCCCACATACCGCTGCTTCCCATCGATTACCACATACTCGTTCCGTCCGGTCCGATCGCACAAATCGAGAATGGCCTGAAACGGATCGTCCGGCCGCACTACCATCGCTGGCTCCAACGGCACCTGCTCCACCGTCAACCGCCTCAAGAGCGATAGATCCGACAGCGTCCCCACCCGCACCCCCCGCAACCGCAAACTCAACGTATAAATCGAATCCCGGAATATCAGCCTCGCCACCCCCGTCGCAATCACCGTCGCCAGCATCGCCGGCAGGATGATCTTGTGATCCTGCGTCAGCTCCAGCAGGATCAGTATCGATGCCAGCGGCGCATGCACCACCGCCGCCAGCACCGCCCCCATCCCCACCAGCGCATAAGCATTCGGCTGCACCTCCAGCCCGAAAATCCGCAGAATCATCCCTAAGAATCCACCCGCCGTTGCTCCCAGGAACAGCGACGGCGCGATAATCCCCCCGCTCCCGCCGCTGCCCAGCGTCAAACACGTCCCCACGATCTTCGCCAGGCACAAGAACGCCAGCAGCAGCATCACATGCTGCTTCGCGTTCCCCCGATAAAACGATGAATCGCTCACCAACTGCCGAATGATCGGATAACCATCGCTGAAAAACGCCGGCAACGGATACACCGCAAAATCCACAGGCTTCGGCCGATCCAAGAGCCACCACCCGAACATCACCACATAGATCACACCCAACAGCCCGAGCATCGCCCCCCCCAGCGCCGGCCGCCAGAACTTCGCCAGCTTCAGCTTCGCAAATCGCTCCTCTGCAAAGTACATCAACCGCGTCAACCCCACCCCAACCAGCCCGCACATCACCCCCAACACCACGAAATTCCCCACGTGACTCAACGACAACTCCGCCTGGCTCAATACCTCTTGCTGTCCCAGCGCAAAGATCGCACCATAAGGATGCGCTGGGTCCAGCCACCCGAAAATCGTCTTCGTCGTCACGTTCGCCATCACGCTCGCCAGCACCACCGGCCCGAACGTTCGAACCGAGAAGTCCAGCAAAATCACTTCCAGCGTGAACAACACCCCCCCGATCGGCGCGTTGAATATCGCGCTGATTCCCGCTGCGCTGCCGCACCCGATCAACAGCGGCATATGCTCCCGCGCAATCCGAAAAAGCTGCCCCACCCCAGCCGCGATCCCCGCCCCGATCTGCACGATCGGCCCTTCGGCGCCCGCCGATCCCCCGCTCCCAATCGTGATCGCACTTGTCAGAATCTTCTCCGCCGCCGACACCGGCGAAATCTGCCCCCGCGACCGGATCACCGACTCGATCACATCCACCACGCTCAGCCCCTGCCGGATCCGAAACACATACCGCGACACCAGCGACACCGCCAATCCACCCGCCGCCGGCAGCACCACCAGAACCACAATCCCCTTCCCATACAGACTGACCCGCGGCCCCAATCCCCTATACAAATGATCCCGAATGAAATCGATCAACTGGTGAAACCCCACCGCAGCCGCCGCCGTTACCACCCCGATCAATACCGCCGCCAACAGCAAGAACGAATCCTCGCGCAGCCCCAGCCGCCCCATCCCTCGCCCAAACGCCACCCTCATCCTTGGAGCCAACATTGAAAGCATGTTCCACCTACCATACCGATTCCACGACCACCCACCAACCGTCCGAATTCATCTGCAAATGACGGCTGGGGTGTTATGTACCAAGCGGTAAGATTCAGAATCACCCGGTAAATCCGGGCTTTTCTCGTCGGTTGGCTCAGTCGCTTTCCTGTCAGTACGTTGCGTTACCGCTGTGTACTGTGCCGCATTCTGTGCCGCGCTGTTGTTTGTCGCCTCTTGCTTGACGTTGGCCGTCGGGGTGGGTTCTTTGGCGGCGTCGGCGAAGTGGCTATCGGTCACTTGCAAGTAGTGTTCCTGGGCGATGGCCCGGCTGTTGCCCAGCCAAGCACAGACAACGTGAATCGGGTACTTCTCGGCAAGCTCAGTCTGCCGGCTCGATCGCAGGTTGTGAAACGGCTTCGGCCACGGCTTCAAGCCCGCCCGCATGATGATCCGGTAAAGCTGAGTACGCAAATTGCAATTGGTCCATCGGTATTTGGTAATGACGTACTCTGTTCCCGGCTCAGCCTCATCGAAGACTTCTTGCAGGTGGGGGCGCAGCTCAGGGAACAGTGGGATAAACCGACAATCGCCTCCTTCATGGTGGGCAGTCTTTGGGGATGGCACGCGGATACGGTTGTGTTCCCAATCCACGTCGCCCCACTTCAGCGCCAGATGCTCAGACGGGCAGCGCAGGCCGCCGTAGCGGCTCAGGGCGAACAGCAGCCGCCATTGGGCATCGGGGCAGGCATCCAACACCTTCTGGGCAGCTTCCAGCGTGATAAAGAACATGCGGTCCTTGTTGCTCTGGCTTCCGGTTTTTACGTCGGCGAAGGGGTTCTGCCCGATCAGCTTCCATTTGACCGCGCACTTGAACATCATGCGGGCCGCTCCCACTCGCCGGCCGACAGTGGCCTCCGCCAGGCCAGCGGCTTTCAGGTGTTGCCGCCACCCATCGGCGTCTAGGGGTTCGATGCTTCGCACCGGGCGGCTTTCGCCAAAGAACTCGATCAGACAGCGCCGGGTATCGCCATAGGCTTCCGCCGTGCTGGCCTTGACGCTCAGGCCGGCGAAGTAGTCCGCGAGGAACATCTTGACGGTCGTTGCCGTCCGGTTCCTGGACTTCACCAGCCCCACCGCCGCAAGTCGGGAGTGCATGGCGTCGGGCAGGTCCGCCAGCCAGCGGGACGTTTCATCATCCACGATGCCGGTTATGCTTCCGCCGATCAGGGCTTCCACCTTCGTCCTGAATGCTTCGGCCTGTTTCATCGTGGCCAAGCCAAGCCGGATCGTCTTCCGGCTTCCGTCGCCGGCCACGAAAAGGATTCGTCGATGCCCGTTGTGGTCGTTGCCAATTGACGCCATGCTTCACCGTCCCTTTCGCTTGACCCCATCGGCCACGATCCGCAGCCCCAGCAGTTCCCCCAGCCGGTCGATGGTGCTCAACTGCAAGCCACACTGGCCGTGCATGAAATGACTCATCGTCGATTCGCCCAGTTCGATTTCCTTGCAGATGCGGTAGCGGCTCTTTCCGCTGGCGTTGATGGCTTCCCGCAACTGCTGACTCACCGGCTTGGATTTCTTTTGTACCATGATCATCATCCTACTCCATGCTTCGGAGTAATGCAAGCACTTATTCCGCCTTTCCCCATCACCCAACATTATTTACGGGGTCATACGGCAGTGGGGACATGACTTGGAACGGGCCATGCAATGGCGTAGACATGACGAGCATCGGCCATTCCACGCCGCACTCCGGGCAAGAGTCGGGCGGCGGCAAAGCCTCCCCCTCAGCAATGGGCATGACTTTGACCGGCACCTTGCCCGCCAGCCTGCGCCGGCACATGGAACAAGAGTTCAAGCCATGTTCTTGAATCATCCGCTCCAACCGTGAGAGTCGATTTCCACTCAACATGAATCACCTCGTTTCAGCAGGGTCGCAATCTGCTGTTCCAGCGCGTCAAGCCGCTCCACAAAATCCAGTTCCACCGGCGGGCCGAGCAGCCTTTGCAGGAGTTCCTTGATAGATGCCACATCGCCGCCCTTGGCTTGGGCCAGCAGCGCCTTCACCACGTCCGCCAAGTCGTTGGGTGTGACAGCCTCGAACAGGACGGCTCGCAGCCTGGCAACGTGCTTGGCGAAGGGGTTGCCGTCTCCGCCGGGGTTGCCCTTGGCAAATTGCCCATCCGCTCCGCGTCCGTTAGCCCCGTTTGTTGACGGTCTCATTGATTTCCTCGATGTAAGCTACCTTGACGCCCGGCACCCACGATGCCAGAGCCATCAGCGTCGATTCTGCCGCACTTTGCCCCTTCGGACGGCTCCAAGTCCGTCCCGATGCCTGATCGTGCGTCCTGTCGCGTCTGAGCCAGTGTTTCTGACGCTGCTGGCGATCCTGGCGAGTCAGACTGGCGGATATCCACGCATCGCATGGCGAACCTACGGCCAAACAGCTTCAACGCCGCCTTGATCCGCATGATGGGGGGGGGGGCGTGCGGCATCGGCTCAAGGGTGACGATGTATCGCTCGCTCATTCTACTCCCCCTCCGCCACCCTCATTTTCCAACCCCGTAGACAGCGTAGACGTTGACACAAATGCGGTTTTCCCGCTGGAATTCGTATTTCTGTCAGCGTCTACAGCGTCTACGGGTGGACGATCAGGCGAGGCAGCCAGACAAAAGACGTAGCTTGACCGTCCCCTTCCATCAGGCTTTACGAGATCCCAATCCCCTTCCCCAGAGTCCACCAGTGCCTGCAAGGCCAATTCCGCCTCATCGGCTGTCGCGTACCTACGGCAATGCCGTTGAAGCTCTCGGCTTGTCACTCTACTTCCCAGCTTGTACACCATGTCCAGCAGCTCCCGCCGCTCCCGTTCCTCATCGCTCTCCTTGAAGGCGCGATACACCAGCTTGGTTTGCTCGCCAAACCAGGTTGCCCACTCCACCCCTGCCAAGATGCTTTGCTCATCGACGTGCCAAGGGTCCACCTTCTCGCCACCGGCCTGACGGCAACCGTGAATCACCAATGCCAGCCTCGCGGCGTACCCTTCCAGCTTGGACCACGCCGCCCCAATCTCACTCTCACCAAAGTCAGCCTGCTCCTGGTTGTGAACGTCGTAGAACTCCACCCATGCCGCCTTCGCACCTTCATCCATGTGGACAAGGGCGGGGAATGTGCTGCCGTCCGTCACCTGAGTCGGTTGGAACTCATAGAGCTTGTCGAACATCCCGGCGTAGGCTTCTTCAATCTCCTGCGAAAGCTCCGCGTCGGTCCATTTCTTCGGCACCACCGGGGGCATCACCAGCAGCAGCCTCGCCGCCAATCCGCAATCGAAATACTCGGCTGTCAGCAGCCGCCGGAAAATGCGGGACTGGACGCCGCCGATGATCGACACGGCGGCATGAGGCACATACAGCGTCTTTCTATCGCCAGTTTTCCGGTCCACCTTCAACGGCCCGGCCCGGTGCATGGACAGATACGCCGCCAGGTCGCCGCCCTTGCCGCCCTTGTACTGGTCAAACGATCCGAGCCAGCCGGCAAGCTCATCGACGGCTACCAGTGTGCCCCTGGGCGTGGCTTCAAGCCGATCCGCCAGGGCCTCCACCGTGATATCCGACACCAGCGGATGCTCCATTGGTTCCGGGGCTGTTGGCTCATCGCCGCGATCATCTCTGGGCTTCGCCTTCCATGCCCGCCGGTCAGACTCGTATTCCGCGAAGGCGGCCTTGTGGTCCTTGATGATCTTGCGTTGCCGCTCGTGCAGCGGCTTCAAGGCAAGCTCTTGGGCGGGTGACTTCATGGTGCCCGATGGTGCAACGATAGCTCCCCACAAAACCGCCGGCTCACTCCATATGCGACTGAGCGCGATGCGTCGCGTGTTGCCGATGGCAGCGCCGGCCGCGACAAGGGCGGGTAGGGCAATGAAGGCCGGGTCGCATCCCATCGCCTTCGCAGCGCCAAGAATGAAATCAGGTAAGGGGTAGGGCAGATGGTTGACGGGAATGTTCATAGCGCCCTCCTCAGGTAACACGTGCTGCCGAGCATCCGCATCGTGATACGCCCACTCATCCACAGATCATCGGCGGCCAGGAGTACGTCGGCACGCTCCACCCCGATCCGCAGCGCCAACTCATCGGCGTCCAGCCCCACCTCCCACTCCACCAGCGCCTCCAACACGCGCGCCGCCATAGCCTGCCGGCGAGGAAAAAGGGGCGGGGTTGTCGGGGCTGGCCGAGACTGATATGATCCGAGTGTACGGCATCCACTTTCGCCCCTGCCACCAGCGGGGGCCTTCTTGTTGATGGGGGAGTGGATCATTGCCCACCTCCATTCCTGCCGATGAAGGCTTGCAGGTCCGACAGGGTGTATCGCACCGACCGATGTATCCGCACAACGCGCAGCTCGCCACGCTTCGTCAGGGTCCACAGCGTCTTTTCGCAGACGCTCAAGGCCTTTGCCGCTTCGCGGGCGGTCAGCAGCAACGGAGCGATTGGCGGAGTGGGGCCGGCCAGCAAGGGGTCATTTGGCATTGGCCACCATCCTCTCGGCCTGCGCGGCATTAGACAGCAGCTTTTCGATGGTGGCCTGGTCGATCCTGATTTCACCATCCGGCAACTTGATCGACGCGATGCGCCCAACTCGCGCCAGCCGCGCCGTCCGCCCGCTGGGGTATTTGAAGTACAAATCGACTTCGCCGGGTGTCAGTGAATTTCGCATATACTTGCACCCTACACCGTGCCAGATCAATAACAAGATGGTACTAGGCGAGTTACCCCCACTTACCCCCACTTACCCCCAGTTGGCACCCCAGTTTGCCCCAGTTTTCAGAATCAGGTCTCAAACTTATACCGCACGTTGGCCGGCATGGTGTCAACCCGAACCTCCCACGATTGCCGACTGCCCGCATTGCGAAGCCCGTACCTGTTGAGTGCCGGCCGTGCCTTGTCGCAGGTCGCGACGCCAAGCCTGGTTGCCATTTCCTTCAACGTCATTGGACACGACCACTCGCCATCCGGCGGGGTCTGCGCCTCATCGGGAACGCTCGCCGCCACGGTGTACGTCGCCTTCGGTTCCCCATTACCACCCTCGGCCAAGGTGGGTGGGGCTTCTTGGACGCCGAGTAGGGTTGCCGCCCGGCCCACCAGCCCGACGAAGCCATCGAAATCGCCCACGTTCAAGATACCAGGGGCGGACTCCCTGCCCTGGGGATCGCCGAGGTCGAATAATACTGACTGCCGCCCCGGTACGAAATGCCCTCCGTGCAGTGCTAAAAACAAGTGCCCTTCGTTCTCCCACTCCCACGAGCAAAACTCCCCCGGCAGTGGCAATCCATGCGGGTAGGCGAGCAAACACGCCAGCAAGACCACGCGGCGCGCATGGATGCGCTCTTCTTTGCCCGCCGTCAAGTCTACTTCCATCGCGTCCTGCACCGCTCGTCCAAGCCGCCAGCCCCGGTGCTTCGCTTGCTTGCAGGTGTCGTTGTCCTCCTTCCGGTATTCGGCTTTGATCTGTCGAATGTGCTGTTGGCATCGCTCATCCAGCCAACGCCACACCATTTCCACATTTCCCGCGTCCACAAGATTCTTTTCGTTCCCTGAGTTCCTTGTTGCTACCTTGTCGCCTTCGATCCTCCATCCGCGGGAGAGTGCTGTTTGAATCGTGTCCCTTACCAACTCCTCACGCGGACGCCCTTGCCGAAGCGCCTTGTGGCGTGGAAACGTATCGCACGGATCAACACCTTGCTGCACCGCCCGTAGTTGCCGCCGATATATCGTCCGCGAATCCCTTAACACCCGCTCGCGCATTGCCGCTTCCGAATACTCACTATCCAGCCACGCCACGGCATCGGCGAAGTCGTCGGGCCGGGCCAGCACCAGTTCACAAGCGGACCAAAGCGCCGCGCGGGCTTGGGGCGGCAGATGGAGATGCGGTTCTACGTTGTCAAAGAGGTTGCCGTTGGTGGGGGCGTGCATGTTTACCGTCTTTCTTTCGGGTCGGCCCGATCCGGCGTGGAAGACGGTGAGTAGACCACGGCCGGATCAAGCCACTTGGCGGGTGTACGGCCCGCCTTCCCGATGGTCCAATTCTACCGCGCCGTTGCGTCTTGTGTCTCGTGGGCCGGGTCGGGCTTACGAACCGCATGCGGGCACGGCTTGAGTGACAACTGGTTGGGCATGAGCGCAACCTCCCCGGCGGCACGCCCGAACGAGCGCACCGACACGATGACCTGAGCTGCGATGTGTAACCACGCTTCCCTGTAACCCGGCACGTCCCATCCGATGAACCGGCAGTTCAACGGGAGTAGTATATTCGCTGTTTGTTTGGCATGCACACAAAACGCTGATTTCGACAGGTTGTCCACCAGCTACCCTGATCTGGGTGTGTCGGAGGGAAACCGTAGTTTCCACGGTATCCTGGCAGGAGGCTTACATTGATGCCGGCTCACGACTGGTCATGAGCGACGACCCCCGCCACGTGTGCATTGATCGTTATTGTTGTTGCAGAGCATTGGCTGCGGCCTTACGATGCGGCTCGCACGGGGGGCGGAATTGGGGCGATAGATGGGTGACTGTTACGCGCACACAGGGCAGAAAGCGGACCAGAGCGACTGGGAGCCGCTGGAACTGCACTTAAAGCGAGTAGCTGCCTTGGCTGGGGAATTCGCCAATGCGTTCTCCGCATCGGAGTGGGGCTGGCTAGCGGGCGAATGGCACGACCTGGGCAAGTACTCTACTGCATTTCAGGTCTATCTGTGTCGCGAGATGGGAATCGAGGCTCATGAAGCTTCTCTCGAAGACGCTGGTCAGCGCCCGCGCCACGCGATCGCCGGCGCACGCCACGCCAAGGGTGCAGGACGTTCTGGGATCATCCTCGCCTATGGGATCGCCGGGCACCACGGTGGACTCAACGATACCGTGAATCTGGAGACTCGCCTGGATTCGGAGCCTGTCCATGGGATGCCCGACCGTTTGCCGAAGTGGTTGCAGCAACCGCTTCCATTCGGACCGCCGCTGCGCATGGCAGACGGCCTCGATTTACGGAGTTTTACGTTTGCGACGTTCGTTCGTTTCCTCTTCTCTTGCCTTGTGGATGCCGACTTTCTTGCCACAGAAGCGTTTATGAATCCGCAGACCGCTGCATTGCGGATTCAACCGTCTGCGGATCTGGCCGCTTTGCGCAACGCGATATCTGGTTTCATTGGCGCGAAACAGGCTAAAGCCGCGAGACAGGCTAAGGCCGACGCTGGGTCCGTTAACGGATATCGTTCGCAGGTGCTTCGCCAGTGTCTGTCTGCCGCCGAGAAGGAGCCGGGCTTCTTCTCCCTGACCGTACCGACCGGCGGAGGCAAGACGCTCTCGTCGTTGTCGCTTGGCTTGGAGCACGCACTCCGGCATGGCCTGAGGAGAGTCATATACGCCATTCCGTTCACGAGCATCATCGAACAGAATGCCGACGTATTCCGCCAAGCGCTTGGCTCTCTGACCGGTGCTCTTCTTGAGCACCACAGCAATCTTGATCCCCGCAAGGAGACGCAGGCCTCGCGTCTCATGGCTGAAAACTGGAATGCACCATTGGTGGTAACCACGAATGTCCAGTTCTTTGAGTCTCTGTTCTCCAATCGCCCATCGGACTGCCGCAAACTCCATCGAATTGCCAGAAGCGTGATCATCCTCGACGAGGCCCAGTCTATCCCGGTCAGCTTGCTCAAGCCTTGCCTTGCGATCCTTCGAGAGCTTGTAAGCAACTACGGATGCAGCGTCATTCTCTGCACGGCTACGCAGCCAGCGATCGAGAATCGCGAGGACTTTCCGATTGGACTGAGCGGCGTGCGCGAGGTGGTCCCGGATACCCGTGCCCTCTATGCGGCCATGCGCCGCGTGGACACTCAGTACATCGGAGCAGTGTCCGACGAAGAGCTTTCGGCGAAGCTCAGCCAGTGCAAACAGGCACTTTGTATCGTCAATACACGCGCCCACGCGGCGGCGGTGTACTCACGACTGTCGGACCAAGCGCACGTGCTGCATCTCAGCGCCCTCATGTGCCCGGCCCACCGCAGCCGGGTGATTCGTCTGATCCGCTGGCGCCTCCAGGCTGAGCGACCGTGCGTTGTGATCTCGACCCAACTGGTCGAGGCAGGCGTTGATCTTGATTTCCCTGTCGTATATCGCGCGATGGCGGGTCTGGATTCGATTGCTCAGGCGGCCGGCCGCTGCAATCGAGAGGGCCGTAAGCCAACGGGGCAAGTCTACGTCTTTGAACCGGAATGCGCAATCCCGCCCGGGGACCTGCGACATGCAGCCGACAGCGCGCGGGATGTGATCAGCCGTTTTACTGACCTTCTCTCGCTGGAAGCTATCGACGACTACTTCCGCCTGCACTACTGGAAGGAATCGCACGCTTGGGACAAATACCAAGTGATGGACTGTTTTGCGCAGGCCGGGCAGATGCTGAATTTCGCCACGGGGGCCGAGCGATTCAAGATGATCCAACAAGTCGGGCGACCCGTCATTGTGCCCTACGGCAGAAGGGGAAAGCAGCTCGCAGAACTCCTGAAGACATCGCAGCCGGACGAATTGCCGCCAAGCGTCTATCGGCAAGCACAGCGCCTGACCGTGCAGATTCCCGTTCATCACTGGCAGCGTTTGACAGAGGGCGGGGCTGTGGCTCTCTACGGCCCCGGCGAGAGCCTTCCCCTCCTCATGAACTCTGGACTGTACGACCGCAAGCTAGGTCTTCGACTCGATGGTGCGGCAACCATGGAGGTCGAGTCGCTGATCGTGTGAATATGCCTCAACTGACGAAAGACCAGCTATGTGAAGTCAAGAGCATAAGCAGAAGATTTTCTGAGGACTGACCGTGGCGATTGAATGTTCATCACGATTGAGCGGACGGTGCGTGGGGCTGATAGTCGCGCTGGTCTGTCAGGATGCGCCAAACGA
>JAPLNB010000266.1 GCA_026693085.1 Planctomycetota bacterium
CCACCCCCGCCTTCGTCAGCGCCGCCATAATCTCAGGCCCCGCCGACCCGTGAAAACACTCCAACCCCCCCCTCAACCCCTTCAAATCTCCCTCCCCCACCCCCGCCGTCTTCATCGAATAATCCACATACTCCCGCCCCACATCAATCAACCCCAAACTCCCCCCCGCCTTCGCCTCAAACTGCTCCCCGCTATGGTAAAGCTCCCGAATCTTCGTCAATCCCCCCATCGGCCCGCAATCCTGCCCGATCGCCTGCACCACCGGAACCGTAAACTTCACCCCCACATACTGCTTCGGATTATGCGACGCCGTTATCCCCAGCCCCATCGTCTTCGGATGCTCCTGCGTCACCCACAAACTCGCAAAATACCCCTGTGGCGTGCTCACCATCCCCGGCACCACATAAACCCGCATCCCCATCCTTACCCCCACCTCCATCCCCAACTCCATCACCCTCCCCGCCCCCAGCCGCGCATCCCGCGTCAGCACCACCGTATCCACCCCCAACATCCTCCCATACGCCAGCGTCGCCTCAAACAACCGGCGAACCTCCCCATCCCCAAACTCCTCCACTTCCCACCGAGCGTCATAAACCTTAATTGGATCCGCAGCCATATATCAACCTCGCCACACTAATCGCCCGTCCCCCCAATCACCGGCAAATAACAACTAACAAATAACCAATAACAACTAACCAATAACAAATAACAACTACCCCTTCACCTGCATCGCCAATGTCCTCGCGATCGCCTCGCAAATCTCATTCCGATGCACTCCGTTCAACGCCAACGCCAACTGCGTCTCCATCAACCCATACGGAATCCCCGTATCATACCGCTGTCCCTGGCTCACCACACACCAATACTTATCACAATGCTGCCGCAAATGCTCCTGCGCCGCCGTCAACTGAATCTCCCCCTTCTCCCGCAGATTGTTCTTAATCAGATACTCCAGCGAATCAAATATCCGCGGCGAAAACACGTGCATCCCGAAATGCGCCAGATAATTCCCCGCCGGCATCCCCGCCGTCACCAACTGCTCCCTCGCCACCTCAACCGTCGGCTTCTCAATTATCAGTTCCGCCTTGTAAATCCCCTTCCCAGGGTCCACCGGAACACCCTTCAACACCCCAAACAAATGCAGCAGCCTCTCCAACGTCGGCTGCACCCCCGTCACCACCTCCAACAGGTACTGCTCAAACACCCGGATCAACTGCCTCGCACAACGCTCCTTGATATCCGAAATGTAAATATGATCCCCCAGCAATAGCAGAAACGGATCATCCCCAACAAACTCCTTCGCCTGGTACACCGCATGCCCAAAACCCTCCGGCGAATGCTGCTCCGCAAAGTGCAATCGCTCCCCAAACGCCGCCAGCTTCTCCGACTCCAATATCGCCCAATCCTTCCCACGAAACGTCTTCACCATGTCATCATCCAACCGCCTGAAGTACTCCCGATACAGCCCCTCCTCCCCAGGCTGCGTCACGATGCAGATCTCCTCAATCCCCGACTCAATCGCCTCTTCCCCAATGATCTGAATCACAGGCTTCGTCAACCCATCCCGATCCACCAGCGGAAACATCTCTTTCTGCACCGCCGTTGATGCCGGATACTGCCTCGTCCCCCGCCCCGCCGCCGTTATCACCGCCTTACGAACCTTCGACATCACTTCTCGATTGCCGGTACTCCTTCTCTCCCCTCGCCCGGTACTACGGGAGAGGGTTGGGTGAGGGCTTCCTTTTCTTCCTCGCCAAGCATCCCGAGAGCGCGTTAGGTTGAACTCTCCGCGTACGGGGTACACTCAGACGAAAAAAAGGGGTCACTCCTCATTATCCGGCGAAGTAGTAGGGTTCGCCGAAGACCCGCCGAAAAAACCCTGTCCCCCCGAATGGCCTGATCGCCTCTTCCCCCGACCTCCCCCTGACCCCCGCCAACCGACTATCTCCGAACCCTAACAATTCCAGCCATTTTTTACTTGACATTGCCACTCTTCTGTGGTATAATACCTCCGTGGCAGGCCGGACGCGGTCCGCCTGCCGGGTCGGGGGGCAAATCCCCTCTGCCAGGCTCTTTTCCACTCAACCCCCCTCCCACGCTCAATTTACGGTTTTTCACCCCCTCCACAGTTTTTCCGCCTCCGAAAAGGCAGGAGAAACTGAAAAACCGTGGGACAAATTTCGCTTGTGAGTCACCGAGCCAATGGATCGCGGACTTTGGCGGAACGCATCGTCCGATTGCGGCCCGTCCCGCGGGTGCAACGTCGAGAAGGCCTGCCATGGCCAGATCCAGAGCCTTGCGATTTGGGCTGCTCGCCACAGCAGCAGCGTTGTGTATCATGGCTTTGTTACTGCTGAGAGCGGCGTCATAAGGAGACGGCCCGCAGCCGCCGTCGCAACGGCAGATAGACCAGAATCGCGAGGTCTCTGCAACGATCGCAGAAGTCGCCGGGGAGCCCGGCTCATGCCGCCGCGTGTTCGGCGTCCTTGATGCGGCCTTCGCTGTCCACCTGGTCGAACCGCACGGCCACTCGCTTGCTCACACCCTGCTCCTGCATCGTCACGCCATACAGCACATCCGCAATCTGCATCGTCCGCTTCGAGTGCGTGATGATGATGAACTGCGATTGATCCAGGAATTCCTGGACGATCAGGTTGAACCGCTGGTTGTTGGCCTCGTCCAGCGCGGCATCCACTTCGTCCAGGATGCAGAAAGGCGACGGCTTGCTCTTGAAGATCGACATCAACAAGGCCACGCAGGTCATGGTCTTCTCACCGCCGGAAAGCTGGCTGATCGAAACCGGCTGCTTGCCCGGCGGCCGGGCGATGATCTCGATGCCCGCTTCGAGCGGATCGATCGTCTTTCGCACCACTGGCAGGATCGTTTGCCCGTCGGGCCCGATCACCGGCTGCTGATCGGTGGTGTCTTCGACCGAGGTTCCGAGGAAAATGTCTGCTTTGCCGCCGCCAAACAGCTTGCGGAACATTCCCTGGAAATGTTCGCGGACCGTGTTGAACGTCTGTTCGAATCGCGTGGAGCTTTCCTTGTTGATCGTTTCGATCAACTCTTCGAGCTGCTTCTTTGATGTCGTCAGGTCGCCCACCTGGGTAGCCAGGAATTCCTGGCGTTTTTCCAGCTCGTCCTGCTCGCCGATCGCGTCGAGGTTGACGTTGCCGAGGCGTTGGATCTTGTCGCGGAGCTGCCTGATCTCGTCGGCAACGGCCGGCCAGTCCATGTCCACCGGCTGATATCCGCCTTGCGGATCAAGCTCGGCATAGCGAGCGGGCAGGTCAAGCTGAAGCTCTTCGATGGTGCGCTGGGCAAGGCCTTCGATGCGCACCCGGACCTCGCCGATCTGCAGGGCCAGTTGGTGGAGCGTCTGCTCGACTTGCTGGTGAGCCGACGTCGCCGACTCCACTTCCTCCGACATGGCGGCCACTTTGCCCTGAAGCTCGCTCACCTGAGCGGCCAATTCCTCGATCCTCTTTCCCAGCATTTGCTGTTTGTGGGACTGTTGCAGCTCGGCTTCGTGGGCCGACTCCAATTCCGATTCCACCGACGACCGCCTGGCCGCAACCTGCTCCGCCGAGCGGGCGATGCGCTCGATCTGCTCGGCCAACTCCGCCTTCGCCGCCTTCAGCCGCTGAACGGCCTGCTGGCTGGCGATCTGCTTCTCCTGCACCTGACCAAGCTGCACGCGCAACGTCGTCAGCGCTTCGCCGCATGCTTTGAGGTTCTCTGCGCCCTCGGCCTGCTTCGTCGAAAGCTCTTCGACCTGCTTCTGCCGCGACGCCTGCTCCGACTCGATCCCCTCTCGCTTCTCCATCAGCGTCATTTCTTCCATTTTGAGCCGGCCCGTCTGCTCAAGATAGTTGTGCAACTCCCGCTCAAGCACGGGCAGTTCCCGGCGAAATGAACTCTGCTTATCGGTGTTCTGCGCGATCCTGCTGCTCGTCTGAACCTTTTTCGTATTGGCGTGGTAGATCGCATTGCGGAGCGTGTTCTGCTGCTCCTGCAGCGTCTTGGCCTGGGTGTTGCCTTGCGTGACTTGGGCGGCAAGGTGCACCACCCGGCGATCGACGTCGGCGATCTGCGCCTTCAGCGCTTCAAGCTCCGACCGCCTCGAAATCAGCCCCATCGCCGCCGTCAGCGGGCCCACGCGAATGGTGCCGTCCGCTTCAATAACGGCCGCGTCCTTGGTCACATATCGCCACCCCGCCGGCCCTTGGCGATGCAACGCCTGCGCATCAGCCAGCGTATCGACGACCGCCGTGCGACCCAGCAGATGCTCCGCAACCACCGCATCCTTCGGATCAACGATCACCAGGTCCGAAGCGATGCGGATCGACTGCGGATGCCGGTTCCAGTCATACCGCGCCGATGCCTTCTGAGCGCCAAACACAAATTGATCAATGGCCAGAACACGATCGATCGGTGAAAGGGGAATCTCCTGGCCGCCAATCACCTCGGCGTTCTGTTCCCACGCGTCCCACGCATCGGTCGCCAGCAGATGGGCGCCGTCAATGTCCTCAATAACCACATGCTCATCGGCAATCGCAGCTTCGCCACCATCAATCGCAACAGCCGCAAAACTACAACCCTCTTCGGCGCCAGGCTCCAAGACCGCATCCCCCGAACCCGCCGCCAACCGATCCACGCACAGAATATTCACCCGCCCTTCAAGCTCATCGAGCGCCGCGGTGGCTGAAATGACCGCCTCGTGATTGTCGGCGACAAGCATCTGGTCCCGGCCATCCAGCGCCGCCTCGATCACCTGGGCATGCTCAACGTCCGCCCGCAGCACATCGGCAACCAACCCGCGGATGAAGGGGAACTTCTCGTTTCGCTGGCGCAGCACCGCCTTGACGCCTTCGCTGACACCCTCGCGACTGGCCTCCAGATCCTGCAACAGCCTCTGCCGCGACAGCAACGCCGAGCGGTGCTCGCGGGCAGCCCCCAGCCGTTCGGTCATCATCGTGATCTGCTTGTCCAGCGCCGACGCCTGCTCGGCGCTCTCCTGCAATTGCGATTGCAGACCGCTGATCTCTGCAACGACCGCCGCCAGCGTTTCGTCAAGCTCCTTCCGGCCGGCTTCGAGCGTTTCGACCTCGCCCAGGACAACCTGCCGGCGCGACGCAAGCCGCTGCTGCTGGGCCGCGATGTTCCGCCGCTCGATCTCGATCGCCCCCAGCCGATTGTTCACCGCCGCCGATCGCCGCATCAAATCCAGGATGCTCGTCTTGTGCTGCTCGATCTCGCGGTTGATCTGGTTGAGCTGAAGCTGGGTGTCATGAAACGCCTGCTGCCGCTGCTCGATCTGCCGCCGATGCTCCGAAAGCTCCTCAGTCAGCCGCTTGAACGATTCCTCTTCGGTCCCCAGCGCCGCCGCGGTTTCATCCGATTTTTTCGATAGCGAAGCCTGGTCCTCCTCGAATTGCGTTAGTTGATCCGCAATCTGCTCGAGCTGCTGCCTGGCGTATTCCTGCCGCTGCTGGGCCGACTGAATCGCCGCCCGCATCTGAACCAGCTCATACTCGCCGCGCTGCTTCTGCTGCGACACCGCATCAAACGCGCGCTTCAACGCCGACAGAGCAAGCTGTTTTTCCGACAGTTCCGTCGTGATCCGCTCGAGTTCCAGCTTCGCCTTTCCTTCTTTAGATTGGTGCTCATCAAGCTGCCGGTGAAGCGTGTGGTATTCCTGCAACGCATAGGTCAAGCGTAGCTCGCGCAATCGCCGCGAGTGCTCCTGGTAGGTCCTGGCCCGCCCCGCCTGGATACGCACCGACCGCAGCCGCTTATCCACCTCGTCAACGATATCCGTCACGCGGAGCAGGTTCTGATCGACGCGTTCGAGCTTTCGCTGCGCCTCTTTTTTCTTGGCCTTGAACTTGGAGATGCCCGCCGCCTCTTCAAAGATGATTCGGCGTTCGATGGGGTTGCTCTCCAGCAGCAACGCCACGCGCCCCTGCTCGATCATGCTGTAGGCATCAACGCCGATGCCCGTGTCGAGAAACAGCTCGCGGATGTCCTTCAGCCGCGACGCCTGGTTGTTGAGCTGGTATTCGCTGGTGCCGTCCCGGAAGAGCCGCCGGCCGACCAAAACCTCATCCACATCGAGATTTAACAGCCGCGCTCCATCGGCGCGCTTTGGGTTGTCAAAGACGAGGACGACCTCAGCCATGCCACTGGCCTTGCGCACGACCGAACCGTTGAAGATGACGTCCATCATCGCGTCGCCGCGCAGGCTCTTGGCGGATTGTTCGCCCAGCACCCACTTGACGGCATCGACCACGTTGGACTTGCCACAGCCATTGGGTCCGACGATCGCGGTAATCGGCGTATCGAACGAAAACTCGGTCCGATCGGCGAAGCTTTTGAAGCCGTGAACGATGAGTTTCTTAAAACGCATGAACGGAGGTCCTCCGTGACCGGCGAAATTACCCTACTCCCTTGAGCCGAGTCTGCGGGCAAAAAGCCCGAAGTTCGGTACATTTCTGGGTCCATGAAGTGCCCGCTCGCAATTCAGAGAACACGCAACAACGTGCCTTGCGGACACGGCTTCCACTGCAAAGAAACCGTTCTTCAAAAACCTTCCCGTCGCTACGGCTGCTTGTCCGTCTTCAACGACGGCACATCAACGCCCGGCCCAAGCGGACTCTCCACCGGCGGTCGTCCGGTCGGGTCCACAATCGGCGGAGCTTCTTCTATCGCATCCTGCATTGCTGGCAGATCCTGAAGTACAAATGACGCACCGATGTGTCGGCCACGGCTCAGGCCCTGCAAAACACCCACAAGATCAGAATACTCGAAACGGAAGCCGTCGTCACTGCCTCCGCCCAGCCGATAGATCAGTTCGTGCAGATCCGGTCGCATCTGCGCCTGAATCCCCCCGCTTCTGTCGTTCGTGCGGTCGAACAGAACAACCGATTTGCCGTCCGTCGAGGTCGAAATGCTGAACTTGCCCTGCATCGCGGTGAACATGATCGGCATGTTCACCGGAACCGACCGGCCGAACACCGCAATACGCGGCACGCCCATCCGCGTCGCATAAACCAAAGGCGCGCCTTCCGACGCAATGCGGTCCACCACAAACGCGTTGCGCACCGTGAGCGAGATGATGCTGGGTGAGCCGTGGTCCGCCAGAACCCGGTACGCCTCGATCCGCACCATCGCATTCTTGGCCGAAACCAGGCCGCTCATCATCCGGTCAATACGCGTCGAACCCGGCAGCGAGCCCAGCACCTTCACCGCGTTCCATTGAAACGCATGCCCGTCGCTGCGGGCCGTCTCCAGCAACGCTTCCTCCGCTACCGCATCGCCCAAAAAAGCGGCTGCCCTGGCCGCCGCAAAAGCAACCTCCGGCGACGCATGCGTATACAGAGGCTGCACAAACGGAATCACATCCGGCCCAAGGCCCTCCAGGCAATACGAAATATCCAGCAGCGGAGCATTCGGCTGCTGGGCCTCAGCCACCAGCAGCTTGCCTTTCACCGCCGCCAACTCCGGCGAGCGCGAAAGGTACAGGTGCGTCACCACGCCGATAAAGTGCTCCCAGTCGCCCTTGAACGACTGCGGAACAAACACGTCAACCAACCCCTCGTCCAGGGTGTTGGCCGCCGCATCGTCGGCAAATCGTTGGTCAATCGCCATCTCGATCGAGCGCGAAACGCTAAGCTGCGGCGTACGCACCCGCATCTTCAACGGTCGATCCGCCATAACCAGCCCACCATTCATCACCGTCCCGCTGCGCTGGCTCAAGAGGGCGCTGGGTCTCGTGGTCGGATCGACGTTCGTCGGATTCACAAAAACAGGCCCCTGAACTTTCGCATACACGTTCACCCGCCGCACTGGCCTGACCGAATCCAACCCGCCAGCAAACAGGTCCGTTCGATACAGGATGCCACGCGCCAGGCTCTTGGTCTGGCTCCCCTGCGCCGCCCGGACCAGCATATCCATCGGCTGCCCAGCCCGCGCGCCCGGCGGAAGAAAGCCGTAGACCTCAACAATCGCACACCGCGGGTCGCGAATCATCAACTCCGGCTTCATATCGCGAAGGCGCTCGTCCTGCGACCCGAAGCCGTGACGAACCATCTCATCCACCATGAAATTGCGCAACGCCTGCGATGTGCCGTTGTTGTCGCCGGTATTGGCCAGGCCGACAACCAGCCCGTATCCATAGACCGGATAGAGATCCTTGTTCGTGACATCCGCCACCTCATACACTGTCCCCTTCATGAACGCCGGCACCTTCTCCTTGGGCCCGAGGTTCGCGTAACGCGGCGACGGTGGCACACCCTTGGGCTTATCCGAACTGGAGCAGCCGGCGCAGACAGCCAGCGCAAACAGCATTGCCAAAGGCACAAAAACAATGCCAGAAGCCGACTGTGGTGCTGATGTACGCATGGGTGTGCCTCTTGGTGTTTATCGGACGTTTGCTTAAACCCGCATGAGCCTCATTTTCCCGACAGCCCACCTGCCCATTCCTCATCGTTTGCCCGCTTCGTCGCCCGCTTCCGCTGGGTGCTCACTCTCATTAAACAGTCTGCCCTGCCCCGGAACATCGTAATGCCGGGCGTCGATCACCGCCCTCGCCTCCTGCACCAAGTCCTCCAGCGTCTTGAACCGCCTATAGACGCTGGCAAAGCGCACGTACGCAACTTGGTCCAGCCGGCGCAGCTTCTCGGTCACCAGTTCCCCAATTGCCGAGGTGGGAACTTCCTTGTCGTGGGCCTTGTGGACCTCTTCCTCGACCTCGTCAACGATCCGATGGAGTTCTTCGAGCTTGATAGGCCGCTTAAAGCACGCCCGCTCCAAGCCATTGAGGATCTTGTTGCGGTCCCACGGCACTCGGCTGCCGTCACGCTTAATAACAGTAAGACGAAGGTTGGTCTCTACCCGTTCGTAGGTGGTGAAACGCTTTGAACACTTCACGCACTGACGCCGCCGACGGATTGCGCGTCCGCCCTCGCAACTCCGCGAGTCGATGACCTTCAAACTGTCTTTTTCAGCATCGCAAAAAGGACATCGCATGGGCTAGGGATAGTACCTGATCAGGCCTTATAACGCAAAGCATGGCGTATTTACCGTCACACCCGGAAACGATGAACGATGAAGAATGAAGGATGAATCAGAGCTCCAAACTCCGCTCTTCCGTTCATCGTTACTTCAAGGAGCGGCCGGTTACGCCGCGTCCACCTGGGCGGCCATGCTGGACAGGAACTGCACTCCCGCCACTAGCCGCCCGCGCGCACCGGTCGTCGCCCGATCGATCCAGATCACCCGCGCCATGATCATCTGCCGCCGGATCGCCAGCAACTCCCCCGAGCTATTCTGCCCCACGTGAATCTCCAGCCGCTTGCCCGGCAGGATGGGCGTGGACAGCGGCAGCTCCAGCCGCAAACCCGTAGAACTGATGTCCTCGGTCTGACCCCCGAAATACCGCTCAAGAGTCGGCTCGAAAACCTTGATCGGTCGGGATTGGCGAATACGCAGCCCTCGCCGTCGCTCAGGCAACACCAACCCCTGCTCAACCTCGCTCGCGGTGGCTTCAGCTACAAGCATCATGTGTCCTTACCTCCGTCAAAGCCTACCCCGACTCTCACCATCGTTGGTTATCGGAACGCCCCCTTGGAGAGTTGGAGAAAATCTTCGGGAAAAACCCCAAAATCCAATATTGGACTTCGCCACACCCATTTATCGCCCATTGGCAAGCCCTGAATCCTTTCGTACCATTGTAGTCCCAATTGCCCATCGAAAGACCAGCTATGTGAAGTCAAGAGCATCATCAGAGGAGGTCCTGAAGACTGATTATGGCAAACTGGGTATTCAATTGACTCCGGTGGGTACTACCGCTTGTGGTGGGGGTGCTCCGGGCCGGGGCGGAGGTGCTGGTTGAGTTGGTGGTAAGGGGCTGGAGCGGTGACCACGGCCTGTTGCAACAGCCGATAGAACAGCTTG
>JAPLNB010000267.1 GCA_026693085.1 Planctomycetota bacterium
GCGTAACCGTTTGGTAAGATGACATCGTGGCGGTTCCTCTTGGTAAGTGCCAAAAACCTGATCAGCGGATCGTAGTAGACGACCCGGCCAATCGGAACCGCCGCTTTTCAACCTTCAACTGTCAGTGGGACAACGTCCCGCAGTTGAGCTGCAATTGCATACGGCTTGAAAATCATGGCAAAGAATCATTACCATACCTGACCAAGCGGGGCCTTCATGCCCTCTCCATCGGGTTCTACCTGAAGGACGGCAAGCGGACCCAAAAGAAGTTCCGCCTCGGACAAGACCGATCTGTCGCCATCCGCAAGGCCAGAGCGATGCGGGCTGTCTCGGAAGAAGAGGTCACCACCGACGCCCAAGAAGAAAAAGTCTGGAGCGACCAGCTCGCCTTCAGGTTCGCCTGCCAGCCGCGGACCCCTTTTCGTAGACCTTTCCCCCTGTGGGGTCGGCCCATGGTCCTGAATGTCTATCGAAGGGTCCATTGAAACGAGTTCCGTCAAGCGTCTGTTCGCGCTCGGGCGCAGTTTCAACGAAGCTCGACGATTGCCGTGCGGCGGAGTATCTTGAGCTTGCGGGATTCGTCCTCTTCAGGAGCATGACGCATATGAACAACAACCAAAACCACTGCCAGGACCGCTTTTCCTCACGTCGTGATTTTGTCAAAACCACCGGCCAGCTCGCCGTCGCCTCGGCGCTGGCGGCGGTTGCCATTCCCCACGTCCATGCCGCGGCGGATGATACCATTCGCCTCGCCTTGATCGGCTGTGGCGGCCGCGGAACTGGCGCGGTGGCCAACGCCATGTCGGCTGGTGGCTTGGTCCTTGATGACGACTCGGGCACGAAAAGAGCCGTGACCTCGGGCGCTGGAGGACCCATCAAACTGGTCGCCATGGCCGATCTCCACCAGAATCGCATCGACCAATCGCGCAACGCGTTGAGCCGGACGTTGGGTGAGCGGATCGACGTGCCGAAGGAGCGTCAGTTTGTTGGCTTTGATGCATATCGGCACGCCATCGATTGCCTGCGCCCGGGCGACGTGGCGATGCTGACGACCCACGCCGCCTTCCGCGCGCCCCACCTGGAGTATGCGGTGCAGAAGGGCGTGAACGTGTTCATGGAGAAGGAATTCGCGGCCGATCCTGGTGGTATCAAACGCATCATCCGGGCGGGGGAGGCGGCGGAGAAGAAGAACCTGAAGATCGGCGCGGGGCTGATGTGCCGCCATTCCTCGGCGCGGCAGGCGTTGATCCAGAAGATCCGCGAGGGCGCGATGGGAGACATCCAGCTCATTCGTGCGTATCGGATGGATCCCGGGTACTTCATGGGACCGTTCCCGCGAGGGCAGAACGAGCTTCTCTGGCAGCTCAGTCCGGGCCGTCCGTTCCAGTTCCTATGGGCCTCCGGTGGAATCTTCATCGAGCTGATGATCCATCAGATTGACGAGTGTTTCTGGATCAAGGATTCCTGGCCTGTGTCAGCGCACGGCGTCGGCGGGCGGTTTGCGGGCAGCACCGACTGCAGCCAAAATCTGGATAGCTACTCGATCGAATACACCTTTGCCGACGGCGCCAAGGCGCTGGTGACCGGGCGCTACATCCCGAATTGTCAGAACGATTTCGCCACGTTCATTCATGGAACCAAGTGCGCTGCGAAGTTCTCGGGCGACGTACATGCGCCAACCTGCTGGCTGTCCAAAGATCAGCGTCTTGATCCAGCCAGTGTTGCCTGGAAGCCAGAGAAGGAAACAGTGAATCCATGGCAGGCCGAGTGGGACGTGCTCTTGAGCGCGATCCGAAAGGATCGGCCGCACAACGAGGCGCGGCGCGCGGCGCTGTCGAACCTCGGGGCCATCATGGGCAGGGCGGCGGTGCACTCGGGGAAAATCATCACGTGGGAGGAAGCCTTGGCGTCCAACTTCCAGTTCTGCGCCAATGTGGATGAGCTCAATACCAACAGCCCTGCGCCTGTACAGGCCGATGCGCAAGGCCGTTACCTGGCGCCGATTCCTGGCAAGACCGTGGAGGTGTAGCGGGCCGCTGAACTCTATGCCGGCTTCTTCAGGTACTTGAGCCGGCCATAGACCCTACACCATTGATTCAGCCGGCGATGTACTCCTTCATATCGCGATTGCGAAGCAGCCTCCGTGGACCTGAGTTGTTGCAGCCCCCGACGTACCAGCTAATGTCCCGGTTGCGTCGGAATGCACGATGATCGAGTACAATGGGTATGCGTGGCAGATCTGGCGTTCGTGGCGTCTGTGCTGGGGGCATCGATTACGGGAGCAGAGGTAACAGGAGACCATGATGACAACTCGGCCTGCAGCTTCAGTACGGCATATCCAGAACTCACGTGGAACCTCTCGTCGCACAATCATGCGACACGCGGCGGCCGCGACGCTGCTGACCATCGTTCCCCGGCATGTGTTGGGCGGTGAGGGTCAGATTCCTCCGAGCCAGAAGACGACGGTGGCGGGCATCGGCATGGGAAGCCAGGGATCCCAGAACATTGCGGCGCTCCTGGAGTTCCCGGAAATCCAGGTTGTTGCCGTCTGCGATGTCAATCGCGAAGGCGGTGGATACCTGTCATGGAACTGGGCCGAGGGCAAGGAGCGCAGGCCCGCGGGCCGCGAGCCGGCACAGCGTGCCGTTGACGAGCACTATGCCCGTCAGAAGCCCTCCAGCCAGTACCGCGGGTGCCGGGCGTATGTGGATTATCGCGAGCTGCTGGAGAAGGAAGATGTTGATGCCGTGATGATCGCCACGCCGGATCATTCGCACGCGGTAATCACCATGGCTGCCCTGAAGCGGAAGAAACACATTTACTGCGAGAAGCCGCTGACGTATTCCATCTACGAGGCGAGGCTTGTCACCGAGGCGGCCCGGAAAGCGGGCGTCGCCACGCAGATGGGGAACCATGGTCAGGCGACGGAAGAAGCGAGGCTGGTGTGCGAGTTGATTTGGGATGGAGCCATCGGCCCGGTGCGCGAAGTGCAGGTGGTCGCCGGCGCGATTCTGGACGCCGGCAACATGGGATGGGCGGCCCCCGGAAACGCCTCCGATTCCCGATGGGCTGGATTGGAACCTGTGGCTCGGCCCGGCACCCCAGCGCCCGTATCACCCGGCCTACACGCCGTGGAACTGGCGCAACTGGTGGGACTTCGGAACCGGTCTGTTGGGGGATCTGGGGTGCCACAAGCTCTCGACCGCATTCAAGGCCCTCAAGCTCAAGCATCCCACGACAGTCGAAGCGTGCTGCACGCGGGACAACGGCGAGACCTATCCCTTGGGCGTGATTGCACGATACGGGTTTCCCGCCCGAGGCGAAATGCCCCCGCTGACGTTGAGCTGGTACGACGGCGGATTGAAGCCACCCTGGCCAAAGGAGCTTGAGCCAGGCCGCGGCATGGGCGATGTGCTCTACATCGGCGACAAGGGCACGCTGATGGGGCACCGTCTGATCCCCGAGGCCCGGATGAAGGACTTGAAACAGCCGCCGAAGGTCTTGCCGCGATCTCCGGGGCATTACAAGGAGTGGGTTGATGCCTGCCGCGGCGGCCCGCCGGCTGGTTCCAACTTCGTCGATCATGCCGGCCTGCTGACCGAGATGTGCCTTCTGGGCAACGCGGCTCTGTGTGCCCAGAAGCCGTTGCTCTGGGACGGACCCAACATGAAAATCATCAACGATCAGCAAGCCAACCGGCATCTCCATCGCGAGTATCGGCAGGGCTGGACACTGTGATAGAAAGCCATATCGCAGACTGATTGGGCATTGAGACTCGTTCGGTGAACGTGCGGTAGCCCCAAGCGCAGCCCAACTTCACTCCGTACGCTTGACGCAACGGAACCCCCGGTCGTCATCCCAGGGATATTGCGTGAGCGGCGAGCCGTCATGCAGACGAAGGCCGACCTCCCAGATGAACGGCTCAGTCCAGTTGCCGTCGAGAAAGCGATACCTGTCACAACGGGTGAACGATCCGCCGCGGAGGACGCCGATTTTCCCCGACGTGCACCATTCATGGGCATTGCCGATCATGTCATACAAACCCCAGGGGTTCGATTGCTTTTTCGCAACCGGGCGGGTTGCATCACCGGCGTTGCCCCGGTGCCAGACATGACGGTCATCCATCGTATCTCCCCAATAGAACACGGTGCTCGTGCCGGCCCGGCAGGCATACAACCACTGGGCCTCGGTCGGCACATCCACACCAGCCCACTCGGCGTACTTCAGCACGTCGGAGTACCCCAGATAGATTACCGGATGGTCATCCGCCTGCTCGAACCAGGGCCTTTTCCAGGTCCACCGATTCTTCTCTTTTTCCGGTTCCGTGACATGCCCGGTCTGCTCCACAAACCGCCGGAACTGCTTGACTGTCACTTCCGTGCGGCCCATCCAGAAACCGCCCGGAAACTCGACATGCTGAGCCGATGGCTTCTTGTCCTTATCGAGCACCTCCGCCGTGAAACCGCCGGCCGGTATCCAGACGAATTCCATGCCATCTTTGGGATTGCGCCAAACCTTCTCCTGTGGTATGGGATCGGCCGCCGAAGCGACCAGCACGCCAAAGCCACCTGCAAACAGAAGCACGAGCGTTGCCCTGAACATGTCCGTTGTTCCTGTATCAGAGGGTGATCTGAAGCGTGCCCGCGACGAGCTTCGCCGCATACGACTTGATCGGCTCCGGCGCCGGGCCCTTCACCACCTGGCCGGTCAGGTCGAAGATCGAATGGCTGGCGTTGTTGCACATGAGCAGCTTGCGCGTGCGGATGTAGCTGATTGGCCGATACGCGTGTGTACAAAAACGGGACAGCGCGAAATACTCATCCCGTTCGGCATGCACGACGATGATGTCGAGCTTCCTGTCCTTATCCATGATGTACGCGGCGTTGCCGACTGCTTCCAAAGAGGGCGCCTTGGCCAGGTCGATCGTGAGGCTCTTCTGGCCGATTGTGAGGCTTTCGGGCTCCAGGTCGGGTGCGTGGCAATTGGTGGACCTCGGCTTGTCTGCGCCGCCTGCGACTTGGCACACGCAAGCGCCGCTGAGCACAAGCGCTGAGCCGTAGATCATTTCCCGTCGAGTAATCTGTCCGTCCATTCACGCTGCTCCTACTTGCGATCGTTCTGCTCACGCTGATAGACGCGCACCCAATCCACCTCCAGGCGTACCGGGAACTCGGTCTTGGACGCATCGCCGCCGTTGGTGCCGCCGATGGCCTGGTTCAACAAAATGTACTGAGGCTTGCGGAAGGCGTTGTCCCTGCCCGGCTCATCGTCGCCGGCAACGACGAAATGATTGAGCAGCTTGCCATCCAGGAACAAGTCGATGTTCTGCTCATTCCATTCCATGGTCCAGACGTGAAACTCCCTGGCCCAGGCATCGCCGCCCAACTCGGCAACGGGGCTCTTGACCGTCGCCCACTTCTGTCGGCCGGCCAGGCCGTGGCACACGTTGGCCAGCACCGTGCCCCGGTAATACTCCATGATGTCGATCTCGCCGCACTCGGGCCAGCGCACCCGGCCGCTGCCCAGCGTCCAGAACGCCGGCCAACTGCCCGGGCGGATGTCGATGCGGCCGCGCATTTCGAACTTGCCATAAGTGAACTCGTGTTTGCCTCTGGTGATGAGGCAGGCCGAGGTGTATTCGATCCACTCACGGTTCCTCCACCCCGAGCGTTCGGCGCGATAGTCGGGATTACGCTTGCGCTCCCGCTTGGCTTCAATGATGAGCATGCCGTTGCGGCAGACGGCGTTCTCGGCCTGGTAATACTGCAATTCCTCGTTGCGGACAAAGCCTCGCTCGTAATCCCAATTGGCTGGATCGGGCGGGCCGTTCTTGTCAAACTCGTCTTGCAAGACCAGTTTCCACTCGGCCGCGCGAGAGGAAGGGGCGAGGAGTAGGAAAGTGGCGACGATGCAGAACGCCGCGCTGAAACCGATCCGAGACGTGCAGTGTTTCATGGAATCTCCGGTCGGGAGTGTAATGCCGCGGTCCTGCCCTCGCCATACATGGGACGTCCCACACCCCGTCCCGGGTATTGGACGTCTCTGAAGATGGCTGCTTGGCCAGTCCACCGTCCGCGTCCTGGTTTCGGCGTTTGCGCATGTGCGAGAGTTCGTCCTGCGTGCAGGCCTTGAGGTATGGCCCCATCTCTCGCGTGCGTTTCTACTCCACCATGGTCAAACTCACATCATCCATCCACAATTCGCCATACGCTTGCGTGTAGATGAAGACGTGGATCTCTCTCGGGGCTTCCGCTGAGGAGTTCTTGGGCACCGGAACCGTCACCGTCCCGCTCACCTGCGTCCACTCATAATCGCTTTTGGTGGGCAGATCGACGCGGGCCCAGCCATCTCCCGGCTCGCCTTCGAAATTGACGGAGCATTGGCCGCCCTTCGCGCCGATGGCCTTGAACCATCCCTTGAATTGCAGTTTTGTGCCGGGCGCGACGCGGATCGCCTCCGAGCAGATTCCGCCGCGTCCCTTCTGCCGACAGACCAGCCTCGCGCTCAGTTTCCCGCTGTGGCCGGCCCCGAGCTTGATGTCGTAATCCCCTCCGTCCCAGAATCCGCCGTAGCCCCAGTGAGAGAACGGGCTGCGCGAGACACCGTCGAGAAACCCGGTGCCCCAGGGTTCGCCCGGCTTGCGCTCGCCGCTGCGTTCTTCGAACGAGGCATTCCCCAGTAAATTCGCCCCCGGCTTGGGCGCGTTTGCCGCCCCGGCCGACAGCGCCATTGCGTTTATTGCCATAATGGCGATCGCGTATCTCATCACTTGCTCCCTCATCATTTGCCGCGATTCAATCGCTCCAACCCGACGATGGCCGCCGCCACCTTCTCGCGGAATTGCGCGTACTTTTCCACGTCCGGCGCGTAGCTTCCGTTGCCGGTGATGATGCCATCCAGCGACAGCAGCGACTTGGCGTGGACCACCGCAGGCTCAGCCGTCTTGCCATTTGCATCGGCTTGCTTTACCTGCTCGCGCAGCGTCCAGAGGTATTCATAATCCTCCAGCCCGTCGCGCAGGGCTTCAAGCCGCAGGGACGAATAGGGCTGCCCGTTCTCGCCCGGGTAAAGCAGTTGACCGTCGCCGTTGTAACGCCCAAACGTGTTCGGATCCCACGGCGCGCTGGGCCACTTCTCGGCTTTCTCCTTCTGCCAGTTCCGGCCCCATGATGTCGTTGACCAGTACTCAAATCCGGCCGCGCCGTATTTCCAGCAGATCCACGGCGTGACGCGCATATCCAGCAGCGGGTATTCCAGGAAGAAGTTGGGATGGTCCATTGGATAGCAGCACACCGCAAGCCACACCTCGGCGCCTTTCTTCTGCGACTCGGCCACACCGGCCTTGTGATACTGCGCAACGTACACATCGAAAACATCCACCCAGCCGGTGAGCGCCTTCACGCCCTCCGGTTCGTTGAGGCACTGGAGGATGCGCACCTCGGGCGCGGCTTGCTTAACGGCCGACGCGATCTTCTTCACCTCCGGCCAAGCCGCTCTCGGTGCTTCGTCGTAGGTGTAGACGTAAGCCAGACGCTCCCATCCTTTTTGCCGCAGGTGCTCGTGGTAGGCGTGGATCATCGCGGTGAAATCGCTGATAAACTGAGGCGAATACTCCTTCTGCCCCATACGCTTCAGGTTCGGCGCCGACCCCATGATGAACGCGTTCATCCCCTGCCCGATGAGGCGCTCCAGCGCCCGATCCACCCCGCTGAAATCATACGTGCCATCGCTGCGCTTGGGGACGTGCGCGGCCACATCGCCGCCAGGGCCGAGGCGGTGTTCCAGCAGGATACGCTGGTAGTTCTCGATGACCTGGCCGTGTCGCTGCTCTCCCTGGGGCGACCAATCGTTTCCGTAGAATGCTCGAATCACGCCGTTGCCCAGCCAGGTCAGCGTTTTCAGGTGCGTCTGATCGGCCAGCGCAAAATCCCACACGGTCACCGACATCGGCACCGTGATCGGCTTAAGCTGCTCGGAAATGACGCGCACGCTTCCACGATACACTCCGGCCGGACAGTCCCGCGGTGTCTTGATGGTGATCCAGACCGGCGTGCGCGAGAGCTTCTCGACGGTAAAGGGTCCCGCCGGCATCAGCGGATCGGGATACCACCCCACCCCGCGCTCCACGAAATACGGCGGCACCGTCGTGACTTGGACATAGTCCACGCGGTTCCATTTCATTGTGCTGGCGGGGATCTTTGCCCCAGCGGGACCGGCCAGTTCCGAAATCTCGATCTGCGAAATCTTCACATCGCGCCACGGTGCTTCGATCACCAGTTGGGCGCTCTCATACTCGTTTCGCGCAGCCGCCATCTCGATCGCGGCGGGACGTAGCGAAGCGGCAAAATCATCGTCGCGGAAAACCTTCGTCAGCGCCGGAGCCATAGCCACGCGATAACCGAGCGAATCCCCCGGCTCTGGAATGGCGCGCGGCGCCTTCGGCGCGGCCGCCGGCTCATCCGGAGCTTCGGCCATTGCGTTTGCATCCACCGTCTGGACCGACACATCATCAATCCACATGGAGCCTTCGGCCCGCGAGTAGAAAAACAGCACAACCGTCTGGTCGCCGCCGTGTTTTCCGCCCGGCACGATGACGCGCTTGGTCACTGGCATCCAGTCGTAGGTGCCCGGACGCAAATCGACGCTCGCCCAGCCATCTCCCGGCGACCCCTCAAAATTCAGCGACAGGCGCCCGCCATTCGCATCCTTCGCCTTGATCCAGAACGAGACCTTGAGGATCGTCGCGCAGGGCACGACAAACGGCGCGGCCGCCACCCCGCCTCGTCCTCTGCGGGTGCACTGAATCTGGCAGGACCGCTTGCCCGAATGCGCCTCATCGCTGGCCATCACGCGATACTCGCCCTCCTCCCATCGGCCGCCGAACGCCCACGACGCAAAGGGCGAATCGGCTGTCCCGGCGTAGAACTCGCGGGTTTTGGCATCCATCGCACTCAGAAATGCGTTGGTCCGCGACTCCTCGAATCCTCCATTGGGAACGAGGTTCGTTCCCCCAATTGCCCACCTGCACAATGCGACCACGACCATTGCCATCCATGCGGTTTTCATCGGAGCCTCCCCACCAGATACCCGCATTTGGAGTACCATGTTGTGGGAACACGGGCATCCATAATGAATGCGGAAAGCTGTAGAAGGCGGATCCCACTCCCGGTGAAAACTCGCAATTCCTCGCCAGTCGTCGGGAACCTGGCATGGCTTGGCACGGCAGCATCAGGCGGCCGGTGCTCCGGCGACGGGCCGCCACCAGCCACCTGGTCGTACGGCACGAAGCGAATCAGGTTGTCCTAGAGCACTTTGCACCTGCCTGTACCACATCGCGGCGTGATAGGCTGCCGGGCGAGGTGCAGCATGGATGCGTACTCGATGGACCTGAGGGAGCGGGTCGTGGCGGCCTGCGACGATGGGACCGAGACCCGCGAAGAGGT
>JAPLNB010000268.1 GCA_026693085.1 Planctomycetota bacterium
ACATCCTACACCAACCTAAAGCCCTTCCTCGGGCTGGTCATGCTGACCGCCAGCCGTCCCGGGCAGATCTGCGCCGACCGCAGCCCGCTGACGGCCGTGCTGGCAGGGGAAAAACACGGCAGGTATGTCAAGGTGCCCGACGAGGACCTCCGTAAGATCTACCTATGGCTCGATGCCAACGCGCCTTTCTACGGCACCTACGAGGAAAATGACCTGGTGGCGCAGAAGCTCGGCCGTGCCGTGCCGCCGCCTCCGCTGCAGTGACCCTCACATGATCAGGAGCAATCGATGCGATCCAACGTTCGATGCGTGCTGGCTATCGTTGCCGCCACGGTGTGTTCGATGGCGGTGGCGGCCAGGGCAGAGGAGCCGCTGGTCTTCATCTCAACCTTCACGGCCGCCAAGGACGGCGGCGCCATCCGTGCCTTCCGCCTCGATCGCGCGGGCGGGAAGTTGAAGGAGATTGCCCGAACGCCGGAGGTCGAGAACTGCTACTTCTTCACCCTGTCGCCCGACCGGAAGTGCCTCTACGCGATCCACGCGCTGGACTTTGAGAAGGCAGACTCGCAGGTCGCCGCGTATGCGATCGATGGCGCCACCGGCCGGCTGAAGCTGCTGAACCGCCAGTCCACGCGCGGCGCGACGGCGTGCTATCTCCACGTCGATTCGACGGCCAGGACGCTGCTGGTCGCCAACTACACCAGCGGCAGCGTTGCATCGCTGCCGGTGAAGCAGGACGGCTCGCTGGGCGAGGTGGTGTCGCTCATGCAGCACGCCGGCCGCGGGGCCGATCCCGAGCGCCAGGAAGGCCCGCACGCCCACAGCATCCTGACCAGCCCGGACAACCGGTTTGCCATGGCCGCCGACCTGGGGATCGACGAGGTGATGGTCTATCAACTCAATGCGGCCGCTTCGACGCTCCGGCCGCACGAGAAGCCCTCGGGCTCGCTTCCCCGGGGTGCCGGCCCGCGGCACATGGTCTTCAGCCCCGCGGGCAAGCACCTCTATGCCATCAATGAACTTGGCGGTTCGGTGACCGTATTCGACTACGACCCGCAGACGGCCGCGCTCGTGGAGCGGCAGACGATCTCCACGCTGCCTCGTGACTTCAAGGGAACGAACCTCTGCGCCGACGTGAAGATCACTCCCGACGGCCGCTGTCTCTACGCGACCAATCGCGGGCACGACAGCCTCGCCGCCTATCGCATCGGCCCCGACGGCCGCCTGACGCTGATCGCGATCGAGCCAAGCATGGGGAAGGAGGCGCAGAACCTGGCGATCACTGCCGATGGCCGCCTGCTCTTGTGCGCGAATCTCGCGGGGAACAACCTGGCTATCTTCCGGATCAACTCGGAAACGGTCCGGCTGACCTCCCTGGGCGACCCGATTTCCGTCCCAAGTCCATCGTGCATCCGCATCGTCGAGGGAAAGGACTGAACCAGCGAGGCACGGAGGCGCACTTGACGCTCGGAGGGTGTGCTGGAAAGGCGAGGTGTAATCTCATGAAAGGCTGTTTCCTGCCGGACAATGGACTGTCCGGTGGATCAATAACCCCACACCCCACACCCCACACCCACGCAACGGCCCCCCGGCGGTATCAAATCTCCTATCCGTACAGCCCGACCTGTCTTGGGAGCCGTGAGGTTGACTCCATCGCCAATGATCAGGACTCGGCGATTGTCGCCGCCGAGCCCGGTGGTATACTGTGCTTGGAATGTCCGGGGACGTTCCCCGGGCCAAGAACCGACCGCGAAACGGAGCCCGATGCGTGCTTCGTCGGCGGGAACGATGCCGCTGGCGAGGAAAGACGGTGCGGGATGGACGCTCCAAACTCCCCCTCTCGCCTAACCCCACCCCATCCAACAGCCCCCCGGCGGAATCAAGTTTCCTAGCCGTGACCGGGTCAGCATCGCCATTTCTGAATGTCGTACTTCATATGTCTGCCCGCTGGACATCACCAGCCGGAAGGGTTTGAACGGATGCCGAGCCAGCAGCTCGCGGAGCGTCTGTACCATCCTGCTTCCTGACTATAGCGTCGGTAGGCATCAACTGCATCAGCGCCGGGACGCTATGCCGCTCGCCGAAGCTGCCATACGCGCCAATTGGCGGATTGGCGCGGAATCGAAACCGCCGGCGCCTTCTGAGGTTTCTGCCGTATCGCTGTGATACGAAGGCATGGATGCCAAGCGGGGAGGCGTGGATTTCCTGGTTGCCGAGTGTCTGTAGCTCGCCTACGCTCTTTCTTGAGCGTACAGGATGGGTGTCGCTTTCAGGCATGTGACCCTTCTGTTCCCAAGGCACCCATGGCGATCATGTCGTACGCTCTACGGATGCCGCCAGCCGGCGCGCAGGCATCTCAACAGGTCGTTGATCGTTTCCGGCGGTTACGCGAAGGATTGTCGGCAGGTATGTTTCGCCTGGCACATATCTGGACATTCGTTCTGCGTGGGTGAATGAAGGAGAGAGTCATGTCTCAGCGCACTTCAGCAGCTTCGGTTCTGACATTGATCATTGGCACATGTCTGGCCCTGAGTTCCGCGGCCAGCGCCAGCATCGTCGTCCCTGGCAACCTGGTCACCACCAACAGCCTCGGACAATATCTCAATGTCAACGGCATTACCGGCGGGCCGTACAACCGGGTCACGTTTACGACCAACTGGTCGACCAACACGTTCGGGGCCACGTCGATGGGGGCGGCGATCAACTTCAACCTGAACCCTTCCTTCTACAACATCATCGCCAGCCTTTCCTCGATCTCCGGCTTCCAGAACAACTCGAACCCCACCAGCCTGACGGCAGTGTGCAATCTGTCGATGTTCGTCAGCTCGGCCAGCGCGCTAACGATGATCCGTGGGCAGAACATCAGCTCCGGCGGGTTCATCAGCGCCGACTGGAACGCCACAACCCTTAACTTTTCGTACTACCAGCGCCCCAAGCCGGTGCCCACCGGCATCATTGCTCTGGGCGTTCGCGGAAACACCAGCTCGGCGTTTTCCATCACCACCGGCGGGGTTCCCGGCGGCTTTGACCCGGCGGTGGGTCTGTATTCCAGCGAGGGCTACCTGGTGGCTTCCAACGTTGGGGCAGCGGGCAACGCCGGCATCGTGCCGGAAACTGGCATCATGATCGACGGACCCGCGGGCGATCCCGGGTTGAGCGATCTCATGCTGCCGCAAGGGACGTACTACCTCTTCGCCGGCGGCGCGGGCACGACCTTTACGCGTGATGACTTCATCGCCAGCGTGCCCCCGGATGCGATGGGCGGTACGCTCAGCGGCATGGTCGGCGACGGCTCTTGGGGCGATCAGGCCACACTCGGCACCGGCGAAGGCCGCTGGTATTCGTTCGGGGTTGTTCCCGAGCCGGGGGCACTGGGCGTGCTGGTGTTGGCGGGGATGATGCTGACGCGGCGGCGGTAGACCGCCAACCGTAGCGCCCTTTTCACAGCCTCTTGTAACCCACACCCCCCAACCCACGCAACGGCCCTCCGGCGGAACCAAATTTCCGATCTGTTTTGAGGTCAGCGCGGGCAAGTTCATCGTGGCGACGTATGTGGTGAGCTACGACGCGACCCGGCCGTTCGCCGAGGAACGTTATGCGATCACCCTTGGGAATCTGCCGGCGGGCGTATCGAAGGCGAAGCCCTATGACCCCGTTGCGGACAAGGAAATTCCGTTGAAAGCCACGCGCCAAGGCGCGGAGATGAGCATTGAGGTTCCCGTGGTGAATACGCCTCGCTTGCTGGTGCTCGAATGAGATTCCTTCTCACCCCCGTCGGATCGGCCGGCGATAACTTCCCGTTCATCGGGCTGGGCGCGGAACTGCTGCGCCGCGGCCACGACGTCACCGTCATCACCAGCGAGAACTTCGCGCCGATCGTTCGACGGCTGGAGATGAACTGCGTCGAGGCGATCACGGCCGAGGAGTATCGCTCGATCCAGGACAATCCCGACCTCTGGCATCCGGTCAAGGGGTATAAGACGGTCATGGCGTATGCGATGGAGCAGGTGCGGCGGCTGTTCAAGCTGGTGCGCGAGCTCGCCGAGCCGGGCCGAACCGTAGTCGTTTCGCACATGCTTGACTACGCCTCTCGCTGCATCCAGGACAAGACGGGTCTGCCGGTGGTGACGGTGCAGCTTTAGCCGATCGTCTTTCGGACGGAGAATCAGTCGGCCACCACCCTGCCGAGCGTGGCCGGTGAGATACTCGCTGCGAATGTGCCGGGCGAAATCGATGATGCCTGAGTGGTCCAGCCATGCGACGATGGCCAGGGCATTGGCGATTGCCAGTACGACAATGAGTGTCAGCAGAATGATGAGCTTTCTGGTTGCGAGTTTCACGATGCACCTCCGTTTCTGGACATCAGCATAGCGCGATTGGTCGGAGGGCGCAAGTCCTTTCCGGCACGTTTACTACGGGCTGCAGATGAGGTCAGCACTTCGCTCCTGGGCAGCTCAGCTCAGGTTGTGGAGCTGAGCCTGCCATTACGACGGGCTTGGCGGAGGAGATCACATGGACAAGACGAGAATGGATTCGCTGCTTGATCAGGTGGTTCAACGGATGGAGGAGATGGTGGACGAGGGTGCTCTGGGCATCGTGGCAGGAGAACGGAGGGGAAAGGATGATGACGAAGAAGGATGAATTGGATTACGGCAAGCTGCGATGCTGGCGCCAATCGTACAGGAGAAGAAGGTGATTCAGATGATCCAAAGAGAATGCGTTATCTGCCAACAAGAGCTGCCGGAGGACTGCTGCACTGGGGACATCTGTGAGGGATGTGCCGAGGAATATGGCCTGCAGGGGGTGCTGTTCTGTCTGGGCTGAGCGATT
>JAPLNB010000269.1 GCA_026693085.1 Planctomycetota bacterium
TCCAAACCCGAATTGTCCAACTCCGGTTGGTGGAGCGGCGTCCTGTCAGCCAATATACCCATCTTCTCCGCCGGCCAGATCGAGGCCGACGTTCGCAGCGCCTGGTCGTTCCTCCGCACTGCCAAACTCGGCGAATCGCAAACCCGCAAGCAGGTTGTCGAAGACGTCGAGATCAGCTACCACGACATCTTCGCCAGCCGCGAACGAGTCCAGGTCCTCCAGGTGCAGGTCGTCGCTGCCGCCGAAGCCCTCCGGCAGGCCGACGAACGCTATAAGGCCGGCGTCGGTCCCAACATCGATCGCCTCATCGCCCAAGACCAGCTCCTCTCTGCACAGCTCCAGCTCACCACCGCCCAGGTCAACTATAAGCTCTTCCACCTCGAACTTTTCCGCGCCATCGGCAAGCTCACCACCCGCCTCCCCGACCAACCCGCCACCCAGCCAACCACCCTCCCCACAGCGCCAACAACCGTCCCCGCCGCGCAGTAACAGTGGGGTGAGCTTGGCACACGATGTACCCGATAACCAGACCGACCAACCATGCGTAAACTCGCTGAAATCTGCATCCACCGGCCCGTCTTTGCGGCGATGATCATCCTCGCCCTGGTCGTCGTCGGGTCTGCCGCCTATATGCGACTGGGCGTCGATCGCTTCCCCGCCGTCGATATCCCCACCGTCTCCGTGCGCATCACCCTTCGCGGCGCAAGCCCCGAGGAGATGGAAAACGAGGTCGCCGACCGCGTCGAACGCGCCGTCAATACCGTCGAAGGAATCGAAGAACTCCGCACCGTCTGCGGCGCCGGAACCTGCTTCGTCATGGCTACCTTCGCCCTCAGCCGCGACGTCGATGTCGCCGCCCAGGACGTCCGCGACCGCATCTCCACCGTCATCAAGGACCTGCCTGACGATACCGATCCTCCCGTGGTCTCCAAATTCGACAACGACTCCTCACCTATCCTCAGCCTTGCACTCTCCGGCAACCGCTCCGTACGCGAACTCACCGAGCTGGCCGACAAGAGCGTCCGCCTTCAGCTCGAACGCTGCAAAGGCGTCGGCGCCGTCGCGATCAACGGCGGACTCGAACGAACCATCAACATCTGGGCCGATGCCAATAAGCTCGCTGCCTACCAACTCCCCATTACCGCCGTCCGCGATGCGCTCGTCCGACAGAATTCCGACGTCCCCGGCGGCAACGTCACAGGACCCATCCGCGAACAAACCCTCCGCACCATGGGCCGCTTCACCGACTCAGCCGCCTTCAATGACCTCGTCATCAAAACCATCAAAGGCGCTCCCATCCGCGTCCGCGACATAGGCTACGCCGAAGACGGAACCCGCGAACAACGATCCATCTCCCGACTCAATGGCGTCCCCACCGTCTCCCTCGAGGTCCGCCGACAATCCAAAGCCAACACCGTCGAAGTCATCGAATCGGTCAAAGCTGCCCTCCAACGCATCGTCCTGCAACTGCCCCCTGATGTGAACCTCGTAATCCTCCGCGACCAGTCCCGGTACATCTACTCCGCTCTCCACGAAATCAACATCCACCTCGTCCTCGGCAGCGTCTTCGCCAGCATCGTTGTGCTGCTGTTCATGCGAAGCTGGCAATCCACTATCATCGCCGGCATCGCGATCCCCGCTTCCGTCATTTCCACCTTCGGGATGATGGCCGCCCTTAATTTCACCCTCAACTCCGTCACCATGCTCGCCCTCGTGCTCATGGTCGGCGTGGTCATCGACGACGCCATCGTTGTCCTCGAAAATATCTTCCGCTGGGTCGAGGAGAAAAAAATCTCCCCCTTCGAAGCCGCTGCGAAGGCCACCGGCGAAATCGCTCTCGCTGTGCTGGCCACCACCCTCTCCCTCGTCATCATCTTCATCCCCGTCTCCTTCATGTCCTCCATCTCCGGCCGATTCCTGTACCAGTTCGGCATCACCGCCGCCGTCGCCGTCATGATTAGCCTGCTCGTCTCGTTTACCCTCACCCCCATGATGTGCCCCCGCCTGCTCCGCTTTGGAACCGGCGCTGCCACCCACGGCCACGACATCGCCTACTCCCGCCGCGGCTTCTACCGCATCATCGATATCCTCTACACCTGGATGCTCACCTGGACCATGCGGTTCCGCTTCCCCGTCGCCATCTTCGCCGTCGCCATCATCGCTTGCTCCATTCCCCTCTACCGCATGGTCAAACAGGAATACACCCCCTCCGACGTCGATGAAGCCGAATTTGTCGTCAACGTCAACGGCAAGGAAGGCACCGGACTCAATGCCATGGACGCCGCCATGCTCGCGATCGACAGCGAGGTTCGCTCGCACCCCGCCGTCCGAATCACCCTCGCTACTTCCGGCGGCGGTTTCATCGGCGGCGTCAACCAAGGCAATATCTTCGTCCGCATCGCATCCCACGACGAACGCGTCTTCCGCTTCGGCCGTCTCTGGAAAGGCCTCAAGCACGGCGACCCAATGGCCGCCTTCCGCGGCAACTACTCCCAACGCGACGTCATGCAGCAGCTCCGCGCCCGCCTCCGCAAGTTCCCCGACGTTCGCATCGCCGTCCGATCCTTCCCGGCATTCAACATCGGCGGCGCCAACAGCGACATCGATTTCCTGATCCGTGGGCCCGACATCGTTGCCCTCAGCCAATACTCCGAAACCCTCCGCAATATGACCCGCGAGCAAAGAGGCCAACCCCCTCTGATCCCCGGCATCGTCGATGCCGACACCACCCTCCGACTCGACAAGCCCGAACTCCGCGTCAACATCGACCGCGCCCGTGCCGCCGACCTCGGCGTAGACGCCCTGGACATCGGCACCGCCCTTCGCCTCATGGTCGGCGGCGACACCGAGGTCTGCCGATACCTCGACCCTGCCGTCAATGAGGTCTACGACGTCCAACTTCGCCTCACCGAATCCAACCGCAACGACGTCAAGCTCATCGACAACCTCTTCCTCCCCCGCGCCGGCGGTGGGCTCGTCCAGTTCTCCAACCTCGCCAAGCTCCAGTTCGCCAACGCACCCTCCCGAATCGAGCGCCTCGACCGCCAACGCACTGTCGCGCTCCGCGCTGGAATCGCGCCCGGATACGCCATGGCCGACCGCCTCCAGGCACTCCAGAACGCCGTCAAAAACATGAACCTCCCCGCCGGCTATACCACCCGCGTTACCGGCCGCGGCCGCGAACTCGAACGAACCTTCGTCGAGTTCGCCTGGGCTTTCCTCCTCTCCATCATCTTCATGTACATGATCCTCGCCTGCCTCTACGAAAGCCTCCTCCACCCCCTGACCATCCTCCTCTCGCTGCCCCTGGCCGTCCCGTTTGCCCTCCTCTCCCTCTACCTCACCGGCGGAACCCTCAACCTCTACTCCGCACTGGGCATCCTCGTCCTCTTTGGCGTCGTCAAGAAAAACTCCATCCTGCAGATCGATCACATGAACAACCTCCGCCAGCAGGGCATGGACCGCGCCTCCGCCATCCTCCAGGCCAACCGCGACCGCCTTCGCCCCATCCTCATGACCACCCTCGCTCTCGTCGCCGGCATGCTGCCCCTCGCCGTCGGCTCCGGACCCGGCGCCGAAGAACGCCGCGCCGTGGCCACCGTTGTCATCGGCGGACAAACCCTCTCTCTCCTGCTCACACTGCTCGTCACCCCCGTCGCCTACTCCATCTTCGATGATGCCGGCGTCCTCTTCCGCCGTTTCGTCCCCAGCCACCACCACCTCGCACCCGCCGCCCAAGAACCCTTACCCTCCCCCGAGCTGGACACTCGTAGGGTCTGCACCGCCGACCGCTCTTCTTCGTAGCAACCGGTCCGCGGTGCGCACTCAGCCAAGTGCCCCCGGTCCATACCCGCTGTTGTCATATCCCCTTTGATGCCGATAATATCTAAAGCCGAGTGACGATCCAGGAACGAATGTGATCTGAAACCCCATGCCCCTCTTGCACGCCCAGCCTCCCGCCGCCCTCACGCCGCCCTCGCACAGTGAGATCAGACGCATTCTCTGTCTCGAGGTTCCCGTCATCGTCAAGCTGGCCGAGCGAAAAATGACCCTGTCCGAGGTCATGCGCTTTGGCCCCGGCGCCATCATCGAGTTCTCCAAAGCCAGCGACGAGCCTCTTGAGCTGATGATCAACAACAGAACCATCGGCGTCGGTGAAACCGTCAAGGTTGGCGAGAACTTCGGCCTCAGAATCACCCAGATCGGCGACGTCCGCCAGATTATCCGCTCTCTCGGCATCGCCAAACACTAGTCTCGCAGGGTCCGCACCGCGGACCCTGCGAACTGAATCGGGAAACGCCTTAATGACCGCGTAGGGTGCGCTTCAGCGCACGCCCTTTCCTTCAGAGCAGGGGCTTGGTTGAAAACAGTTGGGAAAGAACCGACGATGGCTGTTTCTTCTGCGGCCTTTGGGATTGGGGGATCGTGAGGATGTCGGGGGATGGGGCGGCCGAAAGACCGCTGCTTTGGCCGATGAAGGAGGAGTCGATCAGGAAATAGTCATCGGCATTGACGAAGCCGTCGTAGTTCAGGTCGCCATTCTCGTAGCCGCCAGCTTGCGTGATGAAGCCGCTGTCTACGGCGAAATAGTCGTCGGCGTTCACCAGTTCATCAAAGTTCACGTCCCCGTTCCAGGTGTACTTCACGTGGATGTTGCCATCCGGAGTCCAGCCCATCGCCAGCCCGGTGAACCCATCGGTCAGGGCACGGTTGGCGGCAATCGAGCTGATGAGGCCGACGCCGTCCCACGCGCCACCGTTCCGGCCCGAGGCCAGGTAGTCGAACACCTGGGCGGAAGTGGTTGGCCCGGTCTTGCTGAGGGTCAGGCTGCCGTTGACGAGGTCGACGGCGGCGGAGTTGTTGATGCCCAGCGCTGCCAAGGTCTGATCGCCGGGGAGGGTCACAAGAGCGGAGTTATTGACGGTGACCGAGAGGTTGACGCCGCCGAGCCCGGCAGTGGTGTCAATGGTGGTGGTGCCGCCGTTGACCGTGAGGGTGTTGTTGCCGGTACCCACGTTGACCTTCAATGTCTTAAGGCCGGTGGCATTGATGCCGGAGGCGGCGATGGTGATCGAATCACTGTCGGAGCCTGACACGTCATTGGCGGCGGTGTTCACGATCACGGTGCCGACGTTGAAGAAGGTGAGAGGCTCCAACGCGACGCCGCCGCTCGTGCCGGAGACGCGGCCCGTGTTGGGCGTGGCTTGGTCGAGCGTCAGAATGTCCGCGCTGTTGGGTGTCGTGAGAGTGAAGGAGGCGAAGTCGCGGGCGTTCACCGGTTCGACATTGGCGAAGGTGATGGTTCGGCCGGTGACCGTGACGATCCCGGAGCCGGGGGTGCTGGCGCTGGGCGTGTAAAAGCCAATGGATGAGGCGGGCTTGCCGATGAGGCTGAGGCGGTCACCCGGGGCAGAAGCGGGGGCTCCGCCATCGTAGACCAGGCCGCCGACGGGGATGGGTGTGCCATTGGTGAAGTCGATCGTGAGCGAATCGTTGCCGCCGAGAGTGATGAACTGGAGGTCGGTGAGTTGGGCGAGCGTGCGGGTGTAGGTGGGGTTGCCGGCGGGGGCGGTTGGAGTGTTGTACCAGATCTGAACCGTGGTCGTGTCCGGGCTGAGGCGGACGTAGTAGGCATCGTCGGAGTCGGTGCCGACGAAGATCCCGGACCCGATCTGGAAGGTGCCGAGTGTGGCGGCGGCGGTGGTGTTGCCGGCAAGGTCGGCGACCGCGCCGGGGACGGCCAGGACGGTGATCTGGCCCTGCGGAAGCGTATCGCCATCGGCGTTGTACGTGTAGCGGTAAATGCCGTTCCCGAGCGACTGGACCGTGTCGATGTCGACGCCGGTCATTGTGATGTCGTCGGTGGTGATCGTCGCCAGGTTCAGGCCGGACCCGGTGTCGGACCACTTGATGTCCACGTAGCCGGGGCCGGTGGCCAAAACGCTGCCCGGAACTGGGTTGACCAGTACGCCCGTCGGCTGAGTGAGGTCGAGGCGGAAGGTGCGGACAAAATCCCCGCCGGCCAAGCCGTCAACGTCGCCGTCGAGCGCGTTGCCGGAGGTATCGACGATGGCGTTCGGGGGATTGCTGATGATGCGGAGGCGGTAGTACCCTTGCGACAGGTTGCCGTTGAACGACAGACGCACGCGGGTGTCGCCGGGGGTGTAGCTGGCGACCACCACGGGGACCTTGACGTCGTCGGTCGTGCCGAAGCCGCCGTCGCTGCCGGCCTCGATCAGCCAGTAGAGCGCGACGGAGCTGGCGGCGACGGGGTCCAGCGGCTTGCTGAACGTGATGGTGAGCAGGTTGAAGACGGCGTTCGAGAGCACGTTGTCGGTCATGCCGATGGGCGAAAGGTCCGTGATGATGGGCGGGGTGATGTCGGACGAGGAGCCTTGGAACTCGAAGGCGCCCAGGTCATAGAACCGGTAGACGCCGTTGCCCGTGTTGATCGTGCCCAAGTCGTCGAGGCGGATGTTGCCGTCGGCATCGAGCGGGGTGCCGGTTTCCGAGTCGGCCGAGTCGATCGCCGGGGAGCCGCGGCGGAGGTGGAAATTGTCATCGGAGCCGAAATCGGCGTATTGCGATTGCGGGTCGGGCTGTTCCCAGCCGAAGAGGTTGTCGGCGCCGTTGGGGTCCAGGAAGACGGGGTCGGCCGAGATCGAGCCCGCGTCCTTCGCGGAGGCCGTTCGCCAGGCCGCGAGCGTGGCGGCCGTCGTTCCCAGCCACTTGCCGACGTTCGCCAGCGGCCGGCCGAGGTAGATGTTGTTGTAGTTGCTGTCGTACCCCGTCATGCTGCCGATGGTTTCGATGCCGAACCCGCCGTTGATCTGGATGAGGTTGTTGTAGAGGTTCATCGCCGGCGTGTTGTTGGCCAGGAGCACCGCGCTTCCATTGTCGTGGTGAATCGTGTTGTTGATGATCGCAACGCGGCCGCCGGAGCTGACATTGTGGACGTAGATCGCGTTGTTGGCGTTGTCATAGACCAGGTTGTTGGACAGAGTGCTCGATCCGGTGTAATAGCCGCTGACCTCGATGCCGATGCTGTTGCCGTAGACGCTGTTGGCGTTGACGGTGCCGACGCTGTAGTCGAGGAGGATGCCGTCGCCGGTATTGCCGGCGACGCGGTTGTGGTAGACGTTTCCGGCGCGGGCCTCGATGCCGGTGACGTTTTTCGAGACGTAGTTGTCGTGGAGTTGCGGGTCTCCGCCGTTGAGGAAGATGCCGGAGCCGCGGTTGAGGATGACGGTGTTGCCGTAGGCTTCGGTGCTGCCGTCAAGATACAGGCCGGTGTCGTTGTCGTGGAGGCTGTTGTTGTAGACAGTCGTACGCGAGGAGCCGTCGTTGTCGTTGACGTAGAGGCCGCGGCCGTTGTTGCGGACCTCGTTGTCGTGGATGGTGCCCTGGGCGATCCAGATGCTGACGCCGTTGGTGTTGTTGTAGGCAAGGTTGTTGGTGAACCAGAGGCCTGAGGGGTAGTTGTCGATGTAGATTCCGTCACCGTAGGCGGAGCCGATCTTGTAGGCGAAATTGGTGTCGACGGTCATGCGGTTTCCGCGGAGGTAGAAGCCGGTTTCCTGATCGGTAGCGTCGTTGCCGGCAGTGCCGTACGCGGTGTTGGACGAGATGACCGCGTCTTCGACGTCGGTGTTGATGTAGAAGCCGCGGGTTGCGTTGTTGTAGGCCGTGTTGTTGCTGAGGGTAAGCCGGTCGGCGTTGTTGGCGACCAGGCCTTGTTCGGCGCCGGTGAGCTGGAGGTTCTTGATGGTGATGTCGGTAGCGGAGTTGATTTCGAGAGTGTAGCGGCCGGCCCCGGTGTTGCCGCGGTTAAGGAGGGCGCCCCGGCCAGTGGCGATGAAGTAGCGGTCGGAGATGCGGGAGGCGGGGACGACGGTATTGTAGATGGCGGCCTCGTCGATGCGGCCGGCGAAAGGACTGCTCTGGTCTTTGTCCATGCCGATGAGGTTGCTGGTGCGGCTAACGTTGTTGGGGGCGTTAATGTTGCCGGAAGCGATGGCGCGGCCGTTCTTGTAGATGACGGCGTACCCGGTATTGCTGACGGTGGCAACGATGTACTGCCAGCGGTTGAGCTCGAGTTGGTTGCCGCTGCTGGAGATGCTGCCGCCGGCCGTGGTGCCGTTGTAGACCTGCAGGTTGAACTCGTTGTAGTTGTTATATCGGCGGAGGACGATGTTTTCGTTGGCCTGGCCCTTGCCGATGTCGAAGAATCGCTGCCCGGAGGTGGAGGCGGTCGGGTAGACCCAGGCCTCGAGGGTGATGCCGTTCGAGAAGTCGGAGAAGCCGGCGGGGAGTTGGATGAAGTCGTTGACGCCGTCGAGCATCACGGCCGTGTTGGGGTCGCCGGAGATGGCGCCGGGGGAGGCCAGACCGACACCATTGACGTAGCTGGCGTCCAGATGATTGGTCGAGGAATCGGCGGCGTTGGTTCCGGCGGATTCGCCCAGCCGATAATACGCGAGCGGGGCGTCGGCAAGGACGGCGGCGGCGTAGTCGGCGCCGAACGCAGGCGCGCCAATCGGGCCGACGATCGTGATGCCCGAATCGTCCGGATTGACCTTGACGTTCGTGGGCAGGTCATAGATGCCCGTATCCACGTAGACGGTGTCGCCCGACTCGAGGTTGTAGGCAGCGAGGAGCGCGTTCAAGGACGCCATCGGGTCGTCCGGAGTGGTGCCCGAGTTCTTGTTGTCGCCGATCGCGCTGGTGTACTGGTCGCCAGTCCGCGAGCCGTCGTTGATGTAGAACTTGTTGGTCGCGATGCCGATGGTGAAGGTGCTGCGGGAGACGTCAAAGACACCCGAGTTGAGGGTGCTGCTGATGCGGATCAGACCTTGCGAGGTGGTTGTCGAGGGGTTCCAGGCAAAGCCGCCGTCGTTCACGCGGGCGGTGGCGATGCTGGTGAAGGAGACGCCGTTGTTGCTCGAAAATTCGATATTGAGTTTATCGGTGGGCAGGAAACCCGCCGAACGCCAGAGGACGAGCGAGGCCTGGCCTTTGCGGATTTTCTCGCCGCCGGTGAAGGACAGGAGTTGCACGACTTTGGCGCGGCTCTTTGATGCCTCGGCGGTGTTGCCTTCGTAGCCGAGGTTCAGGCGGCTGCCGTTGGGGATGGGCTCGAGGCCGTAGGCGCTGCTCAGATCGCCGGAGTCGATGGCGGGCGAGTCTTTGAGGTCTTTGGTGAAGACGCCGTTGTGGTAGCTGCCGGCGGTGCTGGAGAGGTGGAAGTCGTCGTCCACGCC
>JAPLNB010000270.1 GCA_026693085.1 Planctomycetota bacterium
TGAGGAATCTGGCGAGATGGGCGGAGGGGTGGTCGTTGGGGGTGGAGGGGAGGTGGGGGAGGTGGGCGTAGGGGTTGCCGTGGTAGGTCAGCAGAGACCAAGTGGGCCAGAGGGGGGAGTTGGATTGGCGGGCGAGGGGGGATGAAGCGCCGGTTGGGGGGTGCTGTTGGAGGGGGTCCGGGCGGTGGTGGTCAATTAATGAGGAGTGACCCCTTTTCTTTTCTCGGCGGTCGCATCGAAAATCGCCTGCATTTTGAGGGTTTTCGACCCGTGAACGGTTACGATCAGTTCGGCGTACAGGCCCCGAACGCATTTCAGTTCGGTTTGTCGCAGGCGGCGATTATGTTGCAGGGATGGCTGAAAAGCGATGGCCATTCACCGATGGCTGCTTGCCGGCTTAAAGAGCGATCTGATTCAGTGCTTGATTATTTATTGGACATTCAAGGAAACTGCAGTAATATGATACTGGAGGGCACGCGCTGGCAGCAACGCGGCAGAGATGTCGTGGATGGTGTTGTTTTGTCGGCATGCCAGCGGTGGGTGTTGTTCATGTCGGGTCGCGATGGTTTGGCAGTAGCGTGATATTGTTTTCTCTTTCGTTGCTTCACCGCGGTGGAGCGGGTGTTGGTATGTGTGTGGGATGCATGTCGAAAACGGGGGAAGGAGAAGTGAGCCATGTCAGCCTTGTTTACCGGTTGGTCGGCTGTTGCGCGCGATTTTGGTGGTCGGTCTCGCGGGGCGGCGCTGAAACGGCGGCTGATGAAGCGTGCGCGGGCGGCGGCCAAGCGGCCGGCAGGGCGGGTTGAATCGCTGGAGCAGCGCGTGTTGCTGTCGACATCGTTGCCGTTGGATGTAGGGTTGTCGGAACTCGCGGGCGCTGCCGGGCCGGTGGTGAAGTGGTCGCAGCCGCCAGTGCTTGGGCCAAACCAGGTCTACAACGGCTGGGATGAGGTATCGATCAGTGGCGGGGAGCAGATAGTCGCCGACGACTGGGTGTGCACGACGGCCGATCCGGTGACGGGGATCGAGTGGTGGGGTTCGTTCCTGGGGTGGGACGAGAAGGTGCCGCCGCAGGTGCCGCCAGTCGCGTTCCACATCAACATCTGGACGGATGTGCCTGCCGGTCCAACCGGCTTCAGCCATCCTGGGAAGGTGATTCACGACACAACCGTGACCGAGTTTGGGGTTCAGTTCGCGGGATTTGAGCTCGATCCGCGTAATCCTAAAGCGCAGCCGGAGGCGGTGTTCCATTTCTTGACGGACCTGCCTGCGAGCGAGTGGTTCTGGCAGGAGTCGGGCACGAATATCTATTGGCTGAGCATAGGGGCGATCTACCCCTCGGGTGCGGGAGCGAAGAACCCGTTTGGGTGGACAACCCGGCCGCGCGATTTGAAGTCGCCGGCGCCGGATGACGCGGTGACGATTTCCATACCGAAGCAGCCGAAGGTGGGGGATTCATTTGTGGAAGGCTCGCCGTTGTATTGGCCGAAGCCGGACAATTCGTGGGATACGACCTTTGTGCTGGTCAGCAACGCGTCTTTGGATTATGGCGATGCTCCTGACAAGCCTTATCCCACGCTGGCGTTGAACAACGGGGCGAGGCACGTAATCAAGCCCGGGTTCCTCCTGGGTAAGCTGGAGGATTCGGAAGCGGACGGGCAGCCGAACCTCGCTGCGACGGGAGACGACATCAACCCGGCGGGTGCGGACGATGAGGACGGGGTGGTCTTCCTGACGCCGCTGGTTCCGGGCGGGGTGGGGAAGGTGCGGGTGACGGCGTCGGCGGCGGGGGCTTTGAATGCGTGGATTGACTTTGGCGACGACGGGAGTTGGGGTACGCCGGGTGATCAGATCGCGTCGGCCGTTCCGCTGGTGGCGGGGGCGAATGTGATTTCGTTCCCGGTTCCATGGTCGGCGAAGGATGGTGCGAGCACGTACTCTCGATTCCGGTTCAGTTCGGTGCGGGCACTGTCGTATACGGGGCCGGCGCCGGATGGGGAGGTGGAGGACTACGCCGTCAAGATCACGCCACGGGAGATTGACACATTCGACGAGTCGGTGGGGCATTTCGATGTCAGGACGCCAGCGGGGCAACTGCTGGGGTTTGATTTGGCCGGGCCATCGGTGTGGCAAGTTGGGATCGACCCGACGGGGTATGCGACGGATACGAACGGCGACGGGCGTGACGAGGTTGCGACGGAGATGGTTCAGTTGAGCCTGATGGGCATCAGTCCCTTGGGGCCAGTACAGGTGCGCGAGGCGGCGGCTCAGCCATCGATGGGCATGATTGAGGAGCAGGTGAACAACACGTCGGGCACGCTGGACGTGGCGCCGTTCGTTCCGACGGGAGTGGCGGACAGTTTCTTTGACGTGTTCTTTGAGGTTGACCTGCCCTGGATGTCAGTACACACGGCGGGGCCTGTGCGGCTGGGCGGGCCGATTTCGCACAAGCCGCCGGTGGCGGGCGAGGCGCTGGTCAGCAGTAATTTGGAGATGCCCCTGCTGAACGTTGACGGCTTTCCCACCGGCTATTACCTGACGCATGTGATCTACGTTCCCAAGCCGAGGCTGGATTTTGGGGATGCGCCGACGGGGCTTGTGGTGCCGTGGTATCCGACGCTGAAGGTGAACAACGGGGCGAGGCATACGATCGACGGGAAGCTGTACATGGGTGTTCGGGAGGATGCAGAGGCGGACGGGCAGCCGGAGGCGTTTGCGTTGGGGGATGATCTGAATCCGCCGACTGGTCTGGATGACGAGGACGGGGTGACATTTACGTCGGTGCTGGTGGCGGGGGGCACGGCGACGGCGAACGTGGTCGTGTCGGCGAGCTGCAAGCTGGATGCGTGGGTTGATTTTGGGCAGGACGGGAACTGGGGGACGGCGGGGGATCAGGTTTTCACCAGCCTGGCGCTGGCGGCGGGGTCCAATGCGGTGGTGCTTGCCGTGCCGCCGGGCGCGGCGGCGGGCGCGACGTTTGCGCGGTTCCGGGTGAGCTACAACGGCGGGCTGTCGTACGTGGGGCTGGCGTATGGCGGCGAGGTTGAGGATTACCGGGTGGTCATCGATAAGAGGCTCCCGAACACGAAATGGGTGCAGTGGCCGGACGTGACGCAGAACGGGATTGACATCTTCGCCGGTGGCAATCAGGTATTGGCGGACGATTTTCAGTGCACGTCTACGAGTCTGTTGACGGACGTGCACCTGTGGGGCTCGTGGCTGAAGGATGCCAGGGGCAAGATCAACAAGGTGCATCTGAGCATTCACAGCGACGATCCGGCGGGGCCTGGCGGGCCCCTGTGGGAGCGTGATTTCGCATCGACCGAAGTTGTTGAGTCGCTGTATCTGACGGAGCCGGCACCGGGCGAGTACTGGTGGGATCCGAGCACTGGCGAGCTGATAACTGGCGCTGACAGGCAGATCTGGCAGCTCGATATTTCGATCAAGCCGGACGTGGCGTGGAAGCAGTTGGGCACGACGTCCCAGCCGATCATTTACTGGCTGGACGTGCGTGTCGAGACCCTGGAAGGGCAGTGGGGCTGGAAGACGCGGCGTTGGCCGGATCATTACCAGGATGACGCGGTGTTCGGCGTGATCCCGGGGGCCAACTGGAAGGAAATGCGGTATCCGCGGGGGCATCCGTACTTTGATTCGACGCAGCGGTCGATCGACATGGCGTATGCGTTGACGTTCCAGGAAGCTCCGCAGGATCAGTTTGACTGGGGCGACGCGCCGGATACGGCTGCCGCACCGGGTTACTCGACGCTGGCGGCTCACAACGGCGCGCGGCACGTGATCAAGTCCGGGTTCCTGCTGGGCAAGCTGGAGGATGCGGAACTGGACGGCCAGCCGAACGCGACGGCGACGGGGGACGATATTAATCCGGCGGGGGCGGACGACGAGGACGGCGTGGTGTTCAACACGCCGATGGTGGCGGGCGGGGTGACCAAGGTGACGGTGACGGCATCTGCAAACGGCGGGTTCCTGAATGCCTGGATGGACTTCAACGCCGACGGGGATTGGCAGGACGCGGGGGAACATATCTTCATCGGTCAGTCATTGGCTGCGGGGCCCAACGTGTTGTTGTTCGCGGTGCCGGCCAATGCCAAGGCGGGCGGGACGTTCAGCCGGTTCCGGTTCAGCACCGTGCAGAAGTTGTCGTTTGACGGTCTGGCACCCGACGGCGAGGTCGAGGACTACCAGGGGCGGATCCTGGACAACGAGATCGATCCCTTCCCAGGGTCTGTGGGCAGCTTCGACGTGCTTGCCCCGGATGGAACAACGCAATCGATTTCGCTGGAGGGCAGTTCGCAGTGGCAGGTGGCTGTTGGCCCGCTCGGCGAGAGCGGCGACACGAATGGCAATGGGCGCGACGACGTGCAGACGGAGATGGTGCAGCTTAGCCTGACCGGCATGAGTTCGCTGGGGGCGGTGATGGTGCGGGAGTCGCCAACGCGGCCTTCGATGGGCATGATCGAGGAGCAGACGAACAACAAGCCCGGCACGCTCGACCTGCTCCCGTTCATGGAGACAGGCGTGGCCGACAGCTTCTTTGACGTCTACTTTGAGGTGACGATCGACACCGTGCCGTTACACACCGGCGAGCCGGTGCATCTGGGAACGGTAATCACTCACAAGCCTCCTAATGCTGGTGAGGCGTACGAATCGCAGCAGACGGTGGATCTGCTGGATGCCAACGGGAATCCGACGGGATACAAGTTGACTCGGACGATCTACATTCCGGCGGCGAAATTGGATTGGGGCGATGCGCCTTCGGGAGATCTGGTGCCGGGATATCCGACGCTGGCGATCAACAACGGCGCCAGGCACGTGATCAAGGCGGGCGTGTTCCTGGGCGCGGGCATCGACGCCGAGGCCAATGGGCAGCCCGACGCATTTGCGACGGGCGACGATCTGGCGGTCAGCGACGACGAAGACGGCGTGGTGTTCACCTCGGTGCTGGTGCCTGGGCAGGCTGCGACGGTGAACGTGACTGCCAACGTGGCCGGCAAGCTCTATGCCTGGGTCGATTTCAACGGCGACAAGGACTGGGGCGACCTGGGCGAGCAGATTTTCGCAGGGACGTTGCTGGCGGGGGGGGTCAATGCTCTGACGTTCAATGTGCCGGCGACGGCGACGGGGAATATCACAACATTCTCGCGCTTCCGATTCACGCGACAGAGCGCGGCGCTGTCGTACACCGGCCTGGCGATGGACGGCGAGGTGGAGGACTACTGGGTGCAGATCGAGCAGGTGCCATCGAACACGAAGTGGGTTCAGTGGCCGGACCTGACTCAATATGGCATCGACATCAAGGTGGACCAGGGGCGTGTTCTAGCCGACGACTTCAAGTGCATCTTCCCGAGCCTGTTGACGGACGTGCATTTCTGGGGATCGTGGCTCAACGACAACAAGGGTCAGATCAAGCGCGTTCATCTGAGCATTCACAGCGACGACCCGGCGGGCCTCGACGGTACAGACCCGGCCAACAACTACTCCAAGCCGGACAACCTGCTGTGGCAGTGGGATTTCTTCCCCGGCCAGTTCACCGAATCGCTGTATCTGACGGAACCGAAGCCGGGTGAGTACTGGTGGGACCCGGTCGAGAAACAACTGATCCCCGGCGCCGACACGAAGGTCTGGCGGGTGGACGTACCGATCGATCCGACGATCGCATGGAGGCAGGAAGGGACGACATCGAAGCCTGTCATCTACTGGCTGGACATCACTACTGATACGTCGGAAGGCCAGTTTGGCTGGAAGACGCGCCGCTATCCGGATCACTTCGCGGACGACGCGGTGATGAGCTACGGCACGACCGTGAACTGGAAAGAGCTGCGCTATCCGGCGGGGCATCCCTACGGCATGCCGCCGAGCGCGTCGATCGACATGGCGTATGCGCTGACGTTCCGGGAGGCGCCGCAGCAGCAGATCGACTGGGGCGATGCAATCGATGCAGCGGGTGCTCTATCGTATCCGACGCTTTCAATCCACAACGGCGCCCGGCACACGATCAAGCCCGGGTACCTTCTCGGCAAGCTTGAGGACGCCGAGCCGAATGGCCAACCGAACATCGACGCCACCGGCGACGATCTCAATCCGGCGGGTTCGGACGACGAGGACGGCGTGGTGTTCAAGTCGGTGCTGGTGCCAGGGCACATCGCGCGCGTCGATGTGACGGCGTCGGCGGCTGGCATCCTGCAGGGGTGGATCGACTTCAACGGCGATGGGTCATGGGCCCAGCTTGGCGATCAGATCATCCTGGACAAGCCCGTGGCGGCGGGCGTGAACATCATCACGTTCCCGGTGCCGGCGTCGGCGACGGCGAACATCAAGACCTATGCGCGGTTCCGGTTCAGCTCGATGAAGGGCCTCCGATTCGACGGCCCTGCGCCGGACGGCGAGGTCGAAGACTACAGGCCTTCCATCCGTTCGCCCATCGTCAAGGACCCGTTTGCGGGCAACGACAGCATGAGGACCGCCGTCGATCTCGGCGTCTTCGGGCAGGAGCGAACCGGCCTGACCATCGAGACGCCCGGCGGGGAGGACTGGTTCCAGTGGAACGCGTTGGACAGCGGACTGGCAAGTTTCGGCGCGGACTTCGACAACAATGACGGCAACCTCGACCTGGAGATCTACGACTCGAAGGGCAACAAGATCGGCGAGTCGGCGACCGAGAACAACCACGAGGAAGTCAACATCGACATCTTCCGGGGCGAGGTTTACTACGTCCGCGCGCTCGCGCGCGAGGTGTACACTTTGGTCCCGTGGTGGGATCTGTATATCGCCACTCTTGGCAACCACGTCAACTACGCGGTGCTGTTTGCCGGCGGGGCCAACGCGTCCAACAACCACGCGCGGTACTACAACAATATCAAGGACGTGTACAACACGCTGGTGGACACGCACAAGCTGGCGCCCGAGAACATCTACGTGCTGTTTGCGGACGGGACCAATGTGGCGGCCGATCAGAACAGCGGCGGCGGCGTATTGATCAACTCCGACATGTCCTACGCGGTGAATGTGCAGTCGGCGACGTCGGCCAATCTGGAAACGACGCTCACCACGACGATGAAAAACGCGGTGGACGCCAACGACCATTTCTTCTTCTATTCGTTTGACCACGGCGGCGGCGACAACAACGTGCCAGGCACGACGGGCGAAGAGTCGCGGACGACATGGGGCTCGTGCGTGGCTGACGCGGATCTGGCCGACTGGCTCGGTCAGATCAACGCCGGGCACAGCACCTACGTCTTCACGCAGTGCTTCGCCGGCGGCATGCAGGACAATCTGCTGCCGCTGCCGAGCTACGAGCATAGCTCGGCGGCGACCAATCACTACGAGTACAGTTGGGGCGATGGCTTTGCCCATGCGTACATGGACGGCTTGGCGACTCTCACCCGGTCGCACGATGTCTACTGGTACGCCTACTCGAACGACGCATATGCGACCGATGGCGAAGGCCCCGGCGGGACGGTCGCCAACTCCAGGGAACACCCCTGGGATTCGTCGGATTCGGTGAACTTCCCAATCTTCCACAAGGCGATCAACAAGATTCCGTTCATGTACTGGATGAGGAAGCTGGATTTCGACATCCCGATGTCGAATGCGCCCATCACGTCCGGCGGGTCGAATTGGCCCATCACGTTCGACATGCTGATGGCGGTTTCGAACGCGTCGGACCCGGACGGGAACATCGAGGGCTTCCGGGTCGAGAAGGTGAATTTGGGATCGCTGACCAAGAACGGCGAGCCGGTCATCCCTGGGATGACCATTGTTGGGTTTGGCGAAACGCTGATGTGGACGCCTCCGCTGCTCCTGGGCGCGGCCAATGGGTTGGCCGGCGCTGGTCCGACGGACTACAATGCGTTCGATGTCCGGGTATTCGACGGCGCGACCATCTCGGATGCGTCGTCCAGCGTCATCCTGCACTTTGAGCAGGCCGGGGACTCGCCAAACGCGGTGGATGATACGGCGGGGATTGCCGAGGACGACAGCAACGTCGTGATCCCGGTCCTCGACAACGACCTGGGCAAAGCGCCGCTGAGCGTATTGAAGGTCGGCGTGGCGATGCACGGAACGGTGCAGCTTGTCGGCGGGCAGGTGATCTATACGCCGGCGCCAAACTTCTTCGGCACCGACAACTTCACGTATCTGATGGGCGACGACACGGGCGGGACCAGCACCGCGACGGTGACGGTGCGGGTGAAAGAGGTCAACGATCCGCCGGAGGCGTTTTCCGATGAATTCACCATCTCGTGGGGCACGTCGGGGAACATACTGGATGTGATCGCCGACGACTTCGACACCGAATCCAAGCCTCTGTCTCAAAGCTCGCCGCCGTACCTGTTGAGCATCAACGGGCATTCGTCGCCGTCGCATGGCACTCTCACGCTGAACGCCAACCAGACCTTCAGCTACACGCCATACCCAGGCTTTGTCGGCGATGATTCGTTCACGTATGCGGTGACGGACGGCCAGGACGATTCCAACAAGGCCACCGTCACCATCCACGTTGTGCAGAAGCCCGATCCGCTGGTGATCCTCGGGACCGCCAAAGACGACACGATTTACGTCCGACTGGACCCCGCCGGCAACATCATTCAGGTATTCGTCAATGTCGCGCCCGGGCCTAATCCGACGTACAGCTACCCCAAGAGCGTGCCGTCAATGGCGATCAATACGCTCGGCGGAAGCGACGAGTTGATCGTCGATCTGGTCAACGGCAACCCCATCCCGGCCGGTGGATTGGACTACGATGGCGGTCCGCAAAAGGCAGTGCCCGGCGACCAACTGACCATCAAGGGCGTTCCCGCCAGCGTCGGCGCGTACCTGCCCAGCGGCACGACGCCCGGCGACGGAAAGGTTGTTGCCGATGGCCGGACGATCAACTTCACCGGTCTTGAGCCTGTCGTGGTCAGCTCCTTCACAACGTTCACCATTACAACGCCCAATGCGACCGATCAACTGGTGATGGATTCGCTGGCGCTCGGCACCACCCGCATCTCAGGCACGAGTGGCGGCGTGGCGATGGAGTCGCTAACCGTCTCAGCGGTGAAGCGGCTCATCGTGGACATGGGCACGAACGATGCCCTCGGCGGCAGCGACACGTTCATCAGCACGGCCGGGAACGTCGGCCTGGCACTGCTGCGGATCAATGCCGGGACGGGAAACAACCGCGCCCTATTTATCGGCGGCACGACGGACCTTGACACCAACGAGGGCGTCGGCGGTATCGATCTCGGGGTCGAAGCTTACTCTGATGCCGTTGTCAATTTCGGCGCGTCGCAGTACCTCGGTGCACTCCGCGTCTTTGACATCGGCCGGGTCAACCTCAAGGCTGGCGGCGACAAAGTCATCGACACGAAGGAGCTGTTGCTCGACATCGGTTCGGGCACGGTCGATCTGTTCAACAACGACATGATCGTCCGCAATGGCGATCGCGACTTGATCGGGCTCTTGATCAGGCTCGCTCGCAACGGCGGCGCCTGGGATGGCGTGTACCTGACCAGCACCACCGCGGGCGCCACCCCGTACACGGGTTTGGCCGCCGTTCTCAATGACGCGGGCGACGGTACCACAGTCGTGGATACCTTTGCCGGCCGAGCTGTGGGTCTGGCGGATATGCTGATCAAGTACACCTGGGACGGCGATGCCAACCTGGATGGGCTGATCAATGCCGACGACTATTTCCTGGTTGACTCCGGCTACATCACCCAGGCCAAGGGCTACTACAACGGCGATTTCAACTATGACGGCACGATCAACGCCGACGATTACTTCATGATCGACTCGGCGTACATTGGCCAGACCGGGCCCCTGGTCGTTGGGCAGCCGGTGGACGATCCGGCCATGGCCGCTGTCCGCCAGCCGCAGCAGAAACGCCATGCCGAGCCGTCGGTTTTGGCCCAGTTGTTCTCGACCGACCCGGTGTTCTAGCCGCACCGGCTCGATGGTTTCTGGAGCGGTTCGAGTTTTGTGTTCGGGATAGAACTGGAGGCACTGGAAAGTGCCTCCAGTTCATAACACGACCGATTGGCTGCGATCCCGTCTTCTCCAACCGAGTTTGCGTTGGGCCGGGGCCACTGGCGATTTCACGATGACGCCCTGCCCGTCGCCCAGAAGGAAAACGAGTCCGCAATCGCCCGGCTGCGAGAATGCCAGGCCCGCGGTGTGTGTGATGCACTCATGTCCTCGGCCGGTCGGACACTGTTGTCCGATACGAGTCCGCCAGCGTGAGGAATGAAAGGGCTGCTGATTCTTTTTGAGAACCCGGCATCACCCCCGGCGACGTCAGCGTCCTCGCCATCCACCTCACCAAAACGCCTCTTTTTCTCAGCACCCCCGTGCACCGACCCCTCCTCCTTGTCATCCTGAACACAGCGAAGGATCTCCATGTCCAGGGCAGGTCCGATGTGCCTCTCGCTTTGCCTCCTGCTCTCTGCACTGAATCAGACCGCTCGCGGCGAATACGGCTCCTCCATCAGGCGGCGGCGGTGTTCTGAGTGCCTTGAATCGCTTCGAACTCGAGCCGGCCACCGCCCGCCCGCTTTGCTTTATACATCAGGGCATCAACCCGGGACAGCAGATCCTTCAACGAGTGGCTTGCGGAACGCTGCGCTTGCATCCAGACGAGGCCAGCGCTCATGGTCACCTGCGGGCCGGCAGCCCCGGTCGCACCGATCGCCTTGGTGGCAACGCTTCGGAGAATACGCTCGATCACCTGGAGCGCCACGGCCTGCGAGCAGTCGCTCAGGAGCACGACGAACTCGTCGCCCCCGAAACGCGCCACCATGTCCGTCTGCCTGACGTTCTGTTCCATCAGGGCGGCGACGGCCTGCAAAGCCAAGTCGCCCTGCGAATGTCCGAGGGTGTCGTTGAGTTGCTTGAACTTGTCCAGATCGAGGTACGCAATGGCGAAACTCATTCCGTAGCGGCCGGCCTTGGCCAGCGTCTCCTCGGCACGCGCCCTGAATGCCGCGCGATTCAGAAGGCCCGTCAGCGGGTCGTGCGATGCGGTTTGTTCAAGCTGGCCCTGCTGCTTCAGAAGGTGGTGCACCTCTCGCCCGGCGCAGGCGGCCTGCTGCATCAGTTCATGCACCGTGCCCACAAGGCGTGTCGTCTGATCGGCCAGTTCCTTTGTCGCCTGCTCGAGCAGTTCCGCCAGGTGCGTTTCCGGCGGCTCGCCCTGCTCGAAGTAGGAGTAGAGCTTCTTGAACTCGCTCTCCACCCGATCCAGAAACGCCTCCGCGGTGAGCTTATTGGCGCCCCGCTCCGTGAAGAACTGGCGCATCTGTTCGGCATCATCGCGGTTCCACGCGTCCAGAACGTGCGGGAAAAGCGAGGCCAGATGAACCGAATCGGCGAGCAGCGGATTGTTCACGAATTCGCGCAGACTCACCTGGTTGTGATGGAATGCGACGGCGTCGATGAACATATCAGGCAGTTCGAGTTTCTGGGCTATGCACCGGCCCAGTTCGGCATGGTCGAGCCGGAACAACGCGCGCTCATGCTGAAGACGCGCCTTATAATCGATCGAGCTGTCCTTCAGCAGGCCCAGGACCTGGTCCTTGGCGACGGAGTACATGACCGGAACGGCGAAATCCTGGAACAAGGCGGCCGCGAATGCATCCTCCCCCTGCTTCTCGTCGTGCAACTTGGCAAACTCTCGGGCGGCGACGGCCTTGCATAGCGAGGCGCTCCAGAACATACGCGATTCGTCCGGCGTCAGCCGAAGCTCGCTGTGCAGCCCCGTCACGCAATAGCTGATCGCCAGCATGCGGACCGTCCCCAGCCCCAGCAGGTTGACCGCCACCTGGACCTTGGTAACGCGGTTGCGCACCCCAAACCAGGATGAATTGGCCAGGCTCAGGAGCTTGCTGCTCAGCGAGCTGTCCGAGCTGATGACCTTGCTGTAGTCGCTGGGGTCTGACTCCGGATCGCGGCCCAGTTCCATAAATTTCATGGCCACCCCGACCGTGGTGGGCATGTACGACATGGTCTCGACGCGGGCACGCACCTGCTGCTCCAGTCGAGCCGTGCTGGCGGTCCCCGAGCCCGGAGAATTCGTCGCTGCCCGATTACTTCCCTGAGGCGTTGGCATCTGCGTCATATAATATCATCCTTTTGACATGATTCGGCTGTCCTGCAACGAGCGGCAGCCCCTTTACTCCGCCCGGAGAGCCTCGACCAGCGAGGGCTCCCGACCTTGGCCACCACAACTGGTATCGACGAGCCGGGGGGCGGTCTTTAGTGACCTGCCCTGCGACACGCTCGGTGTCGGCGAACTGGCCGCGGGAGAACATGCGTGCCGGCGCGGTGGCAAAGAAAACTGATGCACTGATGTATTGCAAAAGTCTCCCCCCGTTGTTGCCGATGATGGAAGTGGTAAGGCACCTTCTTTCTGGTGCGTCGCCGCAAGTGCTGGAAACGGACCTCTGAAGATTGGAAGCGGACCTCTAGAGAAAGGGGCGGCAGCGCTGTGTACGAAACAGTCATCGCTCCGGGACGTGTGTTGCTGGTGGGTTCGGATGAATCGGTTGAGCGCCTCAAGGCGATCCTTCTGGCTCAGTCATCGTCCTGTGTCGTGGTCGGCTCGGTCATAGATGCGATGCGCTGTCTGCGCCAGGAGCCGACTTTCGATCTGGTCGTGCTGATCCCGCAACTGACGCCAGATGCCTGTCTGGAACTCTGCCGGCACATCAAGTTCGACCAGCGTAGCCGGTTCATCTCGGTCACCTGCATCCTCTCCGAGCAACTCAGCGACCGCAAGGTCGACTTCTACGACGCCGGCGCCGACGACTGCATCCGCACGGTGACTTCAGATGACAAGTTGACGCTCCGCCTCATGAAGGCAATCCGGATGAAACAGGCGACGGATTCGTTGGAAGATTCTGAATTGGTGATTAAGACGCTGGCCAACGCGGTGGAAGGCAAGGACCACTACACCTGTGGCCACATCGAGCGAGTGAGCGCCTACGCAGTCGAGATCGGCCGCCGCGTGAATGTGAACGACGAGGGGCTGACCGCGCTGAAGATTGGCGGCATCGTCCACGACATTGGCAAGATCGGGATCCCCGATCAGATCCTTAACAAGCCCGGCAAGCTCACCGACGATGAGATGGCGATCATGAAGCGTCATCCGGTGATCGGATACGATATCCTCAAGCCCTCACGCACATTCCGCAATGTGCTGCCGATGGTTCGCTGGCATCACGAGAAGCCCAACGGCGGCGGATACCCCGACGGCCTCAAGAGCGACGGAATCCCCCTGTCGGCAAGCATCACGGCGGTGGCCGATTGCTTTGATGCCTTGGTCACCGATCGCCCGTATCGACCGGCGTTCTCCCTGCCCAAGTGCAAGGAAATCCTGGGCGACTGCGCCCAGAAGGGCGATCTGGATGCGGCGATCGTGCAGGTCCTGTTCACCATCCTCGAGGAACGCGCCATGCCAGAGCTGCCCGGCGTGGCGGCGTAGGGTGTGCTTCAGCACACGTGGGATTTGCTGTCGGGGGAGAAAAGGGTGGTAGTTGGGTGATTTCCGGGTGGCGCGCGGGAACCCTCCCCCTGAACTCCGAACCCTCCACCTACTCCCTAAGCGCCACCGGCGGCCCCAATATTTCCGTCAGAATCCACTGCCGCCGCAGCGACCCCGGCTTCAGCCATTGCCGGAGCAACCCCACCGTCGCCTCGTCCGCCCGCCGCTTCGACGCCGCTCCCGCCGATCCAATCTCCGACGCCTCTATATCGCCTCGAACATACGCATCACCCCCGGCCGCGTGCTCCATGACCCCAGACCCCACAAGCACCGGCGGCAAGACCTTTGGCGGCGTAAACGGCGGCGCCGGCACCCGCTTCCCCCCCTTCCGGACCACCGCCCGCTTCACCACCGGCTTCGTAACCTTTGGCATCGCCGGAGGCAACGGCGGCGGCATCTGCTGCTTCACCTCAGCTTCGCTCTGCCCCCCCGTCAGATCCCGCAGGATCTGCTCCCAGGACTTTTCCTTCTCCCCCCCCGGCTTCTTCTTCTTCGCCGCCATGACTGCCCCGATCAACCAAATCGCGCCAACTACAATCCCTATAAGGAGTTTGAAGATCCCGTCGATCTCATCCGCCGCGAGAATGTAACCGCCGAGTTTCATAGCTTCTCACTACGCTTTCGCACTATCTGTGGGTTTCGCGATCGCCTCCCGCATTGACGTATCCGCCTGTACATTCCTCAACTTATAGTAATCCATAACCCCAAGATGCCCGGACCGGAAGGCCTCGGCGATCGCCCGCGGAATCTCCGCTTCGGCCAGCACCACCTGTGCGCGGTTCTCGGCCTGCTTGGCAACATTCTCCTGCTCCTGCGCCACGGCCATAGCCCGCCGCTGCTCCGCCTCGGCCTGGAACCGCCGCTTGTCGGCCTCCGCCCGCTCCGCCAGCAGCTTCGCGCCGACGTTCTCGCCGACATCGATGTCCGCGATATCGATCGACAAGATTTCGAACGCGGTATTCGCGTCCAAGCCCTTGGCCAGCACTGCTTTAGAAATGTGGTCGGGGTGCTCCAGAACGTCCTTGTAATCCTTGGCTCCGCCGATCGCGCTCACGATGCCTTCGCCCACGCGTGCGATGACGGTCTCCTCGGTCGCTCCGCCGACCAAGCTCTTGATATTCGTCCGCACCGTCACCCGCGCCTTGACCTTCAACTGAATGCCGTCCGGCGCCACGCCGTCGATCGTCGCCCGGTTCATGGCCGCCGATGGCACATCGATAACCTTCGGGTTGACCGAGGTTTGCACGGCATCCAGGATATCTCGCCCGGCGAGGTCGATGGCGGTGGCGGTCTTCCAGGAGAGATCGATATTCGCCTTGTTCGCCGCGATCATCGCATTGATCACGCGTTGCACATTGCCGCCGGCCAGCACGTGCGACTCCATTTCTCGCTGGGTGATATCAAGCCCCGCCCGCGACCCCTGGATTCTGGCATTGACGATGATTCCCGAAGGCACCTTTCGCAGTTTCATCCCGATCAGTTCGATAAAGCTGATGGGCACGCCGCTGAAGTACGCCTGGATCCACAGGTTGATGAACTGCAGCATCACAAACAGAACGATGATGACGACGAGCAACAGGACAAGCAGAATGCCGGCAAACCACGGGTTATCAAACATTTGAAGCGCTCCATTCTAGAGTTTTTTCGATCACAGCCCCCAGTGTTTTGCCAATACGATCTGTCATAGTGCCCTGACCGTCGGCTGCCGATTGTTTAAACTCACGACCTGCACCATTTTTCCTGCCGCGATCACTCCCAATTCTGATGCCGCCTGGACGCGATGGTCATCAAACTCGCACAGGCCCATCGGGCGCAGTTCGCTGACGGCGGTTCCTGTCTGCCCGATCTGCACGGCGATGGGCAGGACGTTGGTCGGTAGGGGTGGCAGCACGAGTTTCCTTCCCATCGGCGTCCTGGGCATCAGCCATATCAACAGCGCGAACAGCAGTGGCATTCCTGCCGCCGACCCGACAAATGCGCTCAAGCCTAACCAGGGGTTGATGACGAAGCACAATCCAATGCCCGCGAGAATGGCCAGCGCACCCAGCAGAAGGATCATGCCGTGGGCGGGCAAGAACAGTTCCGCGATCAGCAGAATGATGCCGACCGCAAACAACAAGATGGACGATTCTCCGTAGCTCATGTTGATTGCTGCTGCACAACGGCCGGGCGGACGACAATTCGATTTCCGGAGACTTCTCGCACCACCAACTGGGTTCCGCGTACAACGAACCCGCTGTCGCTCACGACGGAGACCATATGCTTGCCGCCGGCCGCGTCATGGAACTCAGCGGAGCCGCTGGGCCTCAGGTCGGTTGCCGCCATTCCGGTGGCGCCGATTGCGGGGGCCAGTTCGGACGGATCGATGTTGGTCAGACTGCCGACCATGCCCGATTCGCTGCCGACCGTCGTCGTCAAGATCAGACGGTTGAAGTAGAGCATCCTGGGCAGATACTGCCTGATCCACCAGCAGAGCAGGAGTGAGGCGACCATGCCGCCGACCACGACGGACAGCCCATGCCGAAGCGCCATCCAGGTCATGGGCAGGCGGGGAATCGACAGGGGGGATCGTCCCGGCTCCGGCGCGATGAATGTCAGCACCAGGCCCCCGAGGATCAGGGCGATACCGAGCAGGCCTGCGACGCCGAAGCCCGGGATCACAAACAGTTCCAGGGCGAGGAGGGCAATGCCGACGAGAATGGCGACGATCTCCCACCACTGGGCGTATCCGGTCATGAGCGGCACGCCGAGCAGCGTTGCCAGCGACAGGACGGCCATCGACTCGGCAAGGCCATGCCCCGGTGCATGCATGCCGATGTACAGACTCAGGAGGAAGACGATCAACAGGATCAGCCGCACGCTGTCGCTGTTGAAGAACGCCAGGACCTGTTCGCCGGTCCCCGGCTCGAAGGTGGCAAGCACATTCACATCGAGCGATTGCGCCAGCAGTGAAACAGTTGCGGCCGAACCCTTCGCCAGTCCCAGCTTGATTGCCTGATCCGTCGAGACGGTGAGGAGGGTGTCGGCAGCGTTCACGGGGTCGCGTAGGCTTTGCACGGGCTTCCATCCATCGGAGAGGAGCTGTGCATATTGTTTCTCATCGACGAACCGCCGCTGGCCGTCCTTTTCAACCCAATGGACAACGCGGTTAAGGGAAACCATGGACTGCACGAGCAGCGGGTCGTAGCCGTTGCGCTGAGCGCTGTCCTCGAAATCTGCGAGGATCGGGCTCTGGATCTTCGCCCGTTCGGTTGGGGGCAACGGCTGCAAGTCGCCCATAGGGCTGACGGCGATCGGCGCACAATCGCCGAGCGCGGCGGCCGGGGCCATGTAAATGGAATTGCACGCCACGGCGATCATGGACCCCGCGGAATACGCCTTGGGATCGACATAGGCAATGGTGCGTATGTCGGTTTGTGCTTTGATGAAATGCGACAACTCCAGGGCGCTATTGACGGCGCCGCCATAGGTATCGAGGTCAATGATGACGACCTTCGCCCCCAAGGCTCGCGCCTGCTGGAACTGGCGCACAAAGGCACCCTGGCTGTACGCGTTGATGGGTCCTTTGAGCGCAACCACCGCCGCCGGAGTCGTAGCCCCGCTGGCTGCGCCGGCCACCGCTGCGATGACCAGCCACGGCAGAATGGCAAAGGTTCTGAACATGATGTGCATATTGTACGCAATTGCGGGCGTGGTGGAATGGGAATCAGGGTTATAAGTGGAGACAATCTTTCGAACTGGCAGGAGGAGGTTCAAGCGATCATGCCTGAGTTTGGGCGTGCCTGGCCTGGCGAATGTCTCACTTTGCCGCGCGGGAGACCGTGACCAGTGCCTGCAGCGTCTTGTTGGCGTTGCCGGAGTCGATGGCGTTGGTGGCTGCGGCGATGGCGCGATTCAGATCCGGCTGGTGCTCGGCCACGACCAGCGCCGCGGCGGCATTCAATACGGAGATGTCGCGCATGGGGCCTTTCTCTCCGGCCAGGACGCGTTGCATCGCCTGGGCAGCCTGATCCACATTTTCGATCTTCAAATCCGACAGCCGCGCGTATGGCAAGCCCAGTTCCGCGGGGTCCAGCGTCCAGGTTCGCACTTCGCCGGACTTCAGTTCGCTGATGCGCGTGGGTCCGAGCGTGGAAAGCTCATCCAATCCATCGTCTGCGTGGACGACCCATGCCCTGGTGCTGCCCAGTTCCCGAAGCACGGACGCGAGCCTGTCGGTCAACTCGGGCCGAAACACGCCGATCAGTTGATGCCTGGCTCGCGCGGGGTTGGTCAAAGGTCCGAGCAGATTGAAAATTGTGGGAATCCCGAGCGACGCCCTGGCGGCGCTGACGAACTTCATCGCCGGGTGATGATAGCGTGCAAACGCGAAACAGATTCCCGCCTGCTTCAGGGACTGCTTGAGTTGCTCGACGTTCAACTCGAGATTCACCCCGAGTTTTTCGAGGACGTCGGCGGACCCGGCCTTGCTGGTGGCGGAGCGGTTGCCATGCTTGACCACTCGCACGCCTGCCGCCGCGACGATGATGGCGGCTGCGGTGGAGATGTTGAAGGTGCTGCGGACATCGCCGCCGGTTCCGCAGGTGTCGATGATCACGCCGCCGTCCTCGCACTCGATTGGGATGGCCTTTTCGCGCATGACGGTAGCGGCGCCGACCAGCTCCTCGACGGTGGTTCCCTTGGCAGCCAACCCGACGAGCAGGCCGCCGATTTGCGCATCGGTGGCGGCGCCGGACATGATGTGCATAAACGTTTCGCGAGCCTCGGTGCGAGTGAGATCTTCCCGCCGACAGAGCTTTAAGAGGATCTCGCGAAGAGCCGCGGTTGTAGCCATAGCCAGTCCTTTCGCAGGTGATCAGTGCTGACAAGATATGCAAATGCTCGATAGTGGCAAGGGTCGCCCGACGGGCACAGTTCCCAGGCTGACGGCTTACCCGTCTTGAATCATCCCCGCCCCGGGCGCCGGTGTCGTTACGAAGGAACTCGGCGTTTTACCGAACTGAGCGGCATAGGTTTTGCTAAGATGATCGATCAGGGCGTCCACCGCGCGGGGCTGGACCAAGGCGACGATGCAACCGCCAAATCCGCCGCCGGTCATCCGCGCTCCGTAGACCCCCTTGACCTTGATGGCCTCTGCCGCCAGGCAGTCCAGTTCCTCGCAGCTCACCTCATAATCATCCCGCAGCGACGCATGACTCTGAACCATAAGCTCGCCCACGCGTTCATAGGACTTTCGCCCGAGCATGGTCACGGCCTCGACGGTCCGCGCATTCTCGCTGATCACGTGGCGGCACCGCCGATACACGACGTCGCTCAGCTTGCCCCTGGCTTCTTCAAGGTGCTTGAGGGTCACATCGCGGAGCGATCTGACTCCGGGTTGCAGCGTCTTGAAATAGGCCACACCCTCTTCGCACTGTTTCCGCCGCTGCGCGTACTCACCGCCGCTCAGCTCATGCTTCACCATGGTGTTCGCGACGACGACCCTGAGCTCATTGACATCGAGGGGCACGAACTGGCGGGAGAGGTCTCGGCAATCGAGGAGCATCGCATGGCCGGCCTGGGCGCTGATGACGATGGTCTGATCCATGATGCCGCAGGGGACGCCTGCGTATTCGTGCTCCGCGATCTGGCAGATCACGGCGAGCCTGGTAATATCGATCTCGAGTCCGCCGAGCGCCAAGAAGCACCAGGCGGTTGCGACCTCGATCGCGGCGCTGCTGGACAGGCCGCCGCCCACGGGGAGCGTGTTGGCGATCATCGCATCCATGCCGGTCAGCGGGATGCCCGCGGCCATCAATTGCGCAGTGACTCCCCTGGAGTAGTTCGCCCACTGTGGCTCGGCCCGCTCGATCTTTCCGCTGAGCGAGAACTCGACGATCTGGCCAGGGAAAATGGTGGACGCCAGGCGGATTGTGCCGTCCTGCCTTTCGCGGCAGACCATCCGCACCTCAGGCTCGATCGCCATGGGGAGCACGAAGCCATCGTTGTAATCCGTGTGTTCGCCGATCAGGTTGACCCGGCCTGGCGCACGAATGACTGTCAGCTTGCCGGCTTCTCCAAAGATGTCCGCAAACTGCCGTTTGATCGATTCGATGGAAGCATCCATGCCCCGAATGTATGACCGCCTCTGCAGGGGGTCAAGCTGACTGTACAATGGTCGCGCGGTATGCCCCCTCGCCGGATCGCCCTCTGGAACACCGGCAGGACATCTGTACGATTGTCGTGACTACTATGGTCCAATCAACCGTATCATCGCTTCGCTCGCGTTTCATTGTCTTGGATGGTCCCGAAGGTTCGGGCAAGTCCACCCAGGTCAGACTCCTTGCGGGAACCTTGCAAGAGCAAGGGCTCGCACCGCTGATTGTCCGCGACCCCGGCGCTACGCGCATCGGCGAACAGATCCGCGCTATCCTCCTTGACCCCGCTCACACCGAGATGTCGATGCGATGCGAAATGCTTCTCTACATGGCGGCCCGTGCTCAGATGATGGGCCAAACGATCGTGCCGGCGTTGGGTGCGGGTCAGACTGTTATCTGCGACCGATTCGTCTCGTCTACGCTTGCGTACCAGCTTGGCGGAGATGGGCTGACCGCCGAGGAGATCCGCGCGATTGGAGCCATTGCGATCAAATCGGGCTGGCCGGACCTGACGATCATCCTGGACATCCCGATCGCGCAGTCCTTTGCCCGCGTTCAACGTGCCAAGGATCGCATTGAGCAGCGGCCGGCGGAATACCATGAGCAAGTTCGCCGTAATTACCTCGCCCAAGCCGCGGGGGATCCGTTGCGTTACCGGGTCATCAATGCCGACCGACCGGTCGAGCAGGTTCATACGGAGATCTGGTCGGCGATAAGGAACGTATTCGGATGAGGAAAGCAGGAATGGCTTAAGCCGCCGCTGCTCCTGTTTGGACGATGAGATAGAATTAGGAACCCTATGGACGCACTGCCCCCCGATCCCGCTGCGCAAGACGACGCCATTGCCTCGGCCGCGCCGCTGCTGCCGCTGCCGATACCACCTGCGGCGTCAGTGTTGGACGACGGTAACCGAATCCAGTCGCCCGCCCTCTCGCGGCCCGACGCCGCATTCCTGGAGTTCGTCGGCCGCATTGTAGCGGGACTGGTCGTGTCGCTGGGGATCGCCTCGACTGGTTTGTGCATCTACGTGTTGTACCGCGCGATCATCTGGCTGTGGTTCACGCCATGACGCTGACCGGTTTCGACCCAATTTTCGGCCAATCGCAGGCCATTGAGTGGCTTTGTCGCGCGTACCTTGGCGATCGCATGCCGCATGGGCTTATCTTCGCCGGGCCTGTGGGTGTCGGTAAAGCCACGACCGCCAGAGCGCTGGCTGCGTTGTTCCTGTGCCAGGAGCCCAAGTCCACCAGCGTGTGCAATGGCTGCGGAAGCTGCACGGCCCTGGCCGCGGGCAACCACCCGGACTATCACCTGATCACCAAGGAACTGATCCGAACTTACGACGAGACGGGCAAGTCGAAGGGCATCGACCTGTCGATCAAAGTCATTCGCCCTGAACTTGTGGACGCCGCGGGACGGAAATCGTCCATGGGCCGGGGAAAGGTGTTCATCATCAAGCAGGCCGAGCTGATGAGCGTTGCAGCGCAGAACGCGATGCTCAAGACTCTGGAAGAGCCGCCGGGTCGCACGTTGATCGTGCTGCTGACGGATCAGCCCGGCTCGCTGCTGCCGACGATCCGAAGCCGGTGCCAGGTCGTGCGGTTCTGGCCGCTGGCCAATGAGATTGTGCTGCGTGAACTTGAGAATCGCGACATTCCGCGTGCTGACGCTGCCGACGCTGCCGCATTTGCCGACGGTTCTCTGGGGCTGGCGCTGAGATGGCTGAAGGACGGGGTCATCGCGCATGCTCGGGAACTTCGCCAGACTGTTGACCAACTGCTCGGTGGTTACGGGGCCGCGGACCTGCCCGGGTGGCTCAAGGCGGTTGCCGAAGAGTATGCGCAGAAGCAGCTTGAGCGGGACGAGCTTTCGAGCAAGGACCAGGCGACGCGGGAAGGGATCGGGCTGTATCTGCACCTGATGTCGCAGATGTTTCGCCGCCGTCTGCCGCCGACCAGCAGCTACGCAGAGTTGGAGCGGCTTTGCTCGGCGATCGACGCGATCGCGCGAGCGGAACAGTATCTGGATTCCAATGTGAACATCGCCTTGATTTTCCAGCAGCTAGCGGTCACATTGGAGAAGGTGCTGAGTACCCCGTCCAGCGGCACGACTGCGGGCTTGCGTTCGTTCGACCGATAGAGGGGTACGACACGAGCCATTAACAACTGGCAGCCAGCATTAAATGACCGTTGACCAACCCATGATTGAGGAATCGACCCCCCCGGCCCCACGGACGCTGCTTGTCCGCTATGGGAACATGGGGCTTGTGGGGGAGTTCTCGTACGACGGCGAGACTTGGCCCACATGCAGCTCGAAAGTCGTCATCCGCACCCGCCGGGGCGCTGAACTTGCGCAGGTCCTGGCGACGGCGTGTGCCGACCCCGGCTGTTCCAAGCGTGTTACGCGGGAGCAGATCCAGGCGTACATCCAGAAATCAGGGGGCACCGATTTTCCGTTCTCGACGGATGGGCGCGTGATCCGCATCGCTACGGAGGAGGATCTGAAGGAACAATCTCGCCTGGAGTCGGAGAAACCGCGTTACCTGGCCGCGTGCGACGAGCTGGTGCAGGAACTTGAGTTGCCGATGCGACTCGTCGACGTTGAGCTGATTCTCGGGGGAGAGATGACGACGTTTTTCTTCCTTTCCGAACACCGGGTGGACTTCCGGTCGCTGGTGAAACGTCTGGCGGCGCAGTTCCACGCGCGTATCCAGATGCACCAGGTTGGTGCCCGCGACGAAGCGCGGCTGGTGGCGGATTTTGAAACCTGTGGCCAGCACTGCTGCTGCCGGCAGTACCTGAAGATCCTACGCCCGATCTCGATGGGCGCGGCGAAGATGCAGAAGGCCACGCTGGACCCGTCGAAGATTTCGGGGCGTTGTGGCCGGCTCAAGTGTTGTCTACGTTACGAAGAGGCGACGTACAATGAGCTTCGCCGGAAACTCCCGAAGGTCGGGTCCGGGGTGCGCACGGCGGAAGGCGAGGGCGTGGTCGTGGAGACGATGATCCTAACGCAGTTGGTCAAGGTGCGCATGGAGAACGATCGCATCGTGGCTGTGCGTGTCGAAGAGCTGCTCGACCGCGAATCTCTTGAGACCGCGGCAGCTGCCCCGCCCAAAGCCGCCGCCGATCGCGAACCGGAGCCGCAGCGTCCCGCTGCCGAGCGAGAGTCCGAACCTCGTGCGCAGCCGTCGCCGCCGCCGCCGCGTCCTGCCGAAACTCGTCGGGACCGTTCGCGTCAGCCGGCCAAAGCGAAGCGGGAGGTCAAGAAACCGGAAGTGCAAGCCGACGGTGTGGCCGCACCCGGGGCACTGGATCGTGGCGTCCAACCCGAGCCCCAACAATCGGTCCCGGCGCAGCGGCCAACCCAGCCGTCCTCATCGGCGGCTGAACAACCTTCCGGGGATGGCGTGGGGCGTCCTGGCATGGGCATGCTGGGGCGTCGGCACCGCCGCCGCGGCCGCGGTC
>JAPLNB010000271.1 GCA_026693085.1 Planctomycetota bacterium
GCCGATGGCGGCCATGGGATTGATGATGTTCTGGCCGGTGTATTTGGGAGCGGAACCGCCCATGGGCTCGTACATCGAGACGCCCTTGGGGTTGATGTTGCCCCCGGCCGCGACGCCCAGGCCGCCCTGGATCATGGCGGCCAGGTCCGTGATGATGTCGCCGAAGATATTGTCGGTGACGATCACGTCGTAGTACTCGGGGTTCTTGATGAACCACATGCAGCAGGCGTCAACGTGGTTGTAGTCCCGCTTGATGTCGGGGTAGTCCTTGGCGCCGATCTCGTGGAAGGCGCGGAACCACGTGTCGCCGACGAATGTGAGGACGTTCGTCTTGTGCACCAGAGTGAGCATTTTCTTCTTGGAGTTACGGCGGCGGGTCAGGTCGAAGGCGTAGCGGATCGCGCGTTCGGCGCCGAAGCGGGTGGTGCAGTTGATCTGTGTGGAGACTTCCGCGGGGGTGCCTTTGTACTGGACGCCGCCCATGCCCGTGTAGATGCCTTCGGTGTTTTCGCGGACGACGATGAAATCAACGTCGTTGGGGCCTTTGTCTTTCAGGGGGGTGTCAACGTTGGGGTAGAGCTTGACCGGGCGGAGGTTGATGTATTGGTCGAGATCGAACCGCAGGCGGAGGAGGACGCCTTTTTCGAGAATGCCCGGGGCGATCTTGGGGTGGCCGACGGCGCCCAGATAGATGGCGTCGAAGGTGCGGAGTTCGGCAATTTCTTCGTCGTGGATGACGGGAATGGTTTGCGTGCTGGGGTCGCCGCCAGCGGCCAGGTAGCGATCGCCGCTGATGTCAAAGTGTTTCAGCGAGTACTGGAAGCCGAGTTTCTCCGAGATGACCTTGAGGACTTTGAGGCCTTCGGCAACCACTTCCGGCCCTGTTCCGTCGCCACCGATGACTGCGATACGCATAATGCAATGCCTTTCGTGTTTTAAACGTCCTGAGGATGAGGCAAACAGTCTAGCGGGGGGCAACTGGGGGGCAAGGGATCGGCGATGCCGAATGGGTCCTCAAGACGCACCGACCTGCTACGACGCCAGTGGCGGACAGTGTAGAATGTGGCCCATGCAACCGACAAAGCCCGCAGCGTACCCGGAGATCTTTTCCTCGTTTCAGATGGGCCATCTGACGCTCAAAAACCGCATTGTGGTGCCGCCGATGCTGCAGCTTCGGCCGATCACTTTGCCCCAGGGGATCGGCTGGTATCGGCGATTGGCGGCGGGGGGGGCGGCCTGGGTGACCGTCGAGGTGACGAGTGTTTGGCGCTTCGGAAAGGACCTGACCGTGGCCACGCTCAAACCCCTCGTCGATGCGATGCACCGGGAAGGAGTTGGCGTGGGGATTCAGCTTTTTCCGGTCGAGTTCGGGGCCGATCAAGACCCCAATACGCTGTCGCCGGAGCGGATTGACGAGACTTTCGAGGCCTATGCCTATGCGGCGGGTATTTGCCAGGGGGCGGGCTTTGATGCCGTCGAGCCGCACGGTGCGCATGGGTATTTGATCAACCAGTTCTTTATGCCCGACCGGAATCGCCGGACGGATCGGTACGGCGGGACCCTCCAGAACCGGTGCCGCTTCGCCCAGCGCATCGTCCAACGTATTCGCAAAGAAGTGGGGGGGGCGTATCTGATTTTCTACCGGCACACGCCAGTCGGGCAGGCCTATGGCATCGATGACAGCTTGGAGATGGCCAAGGGGTTGGTTGAGGCCGGGGTGAATGTGCTCGATATTTCGCCGGCCAAGCGAGACGTTGAGGCGGATCTGGCCAAGCCGTTCAAACGCTTTGGCGTGCCGGTGATTGCCGTGAATGGGATGGAGGACCTGAATGCGGCGAGCCGGGCCGTGCGCGAAGAACGCTGCGATCTGGTTGCCATCGGGCGCAGTCTGATCGCGGATGCCCAACTGCCGAGGAAGATCCAGCAGGGACGAGAGTCGGAGATCTTGAGTTGTTTGAAGTGTGACGCGGGCTGCTTTGGCCATTTGCGGAAGCGAGAGCTGGTTTACTGCGCGGCGTGGCAGAAGGACGAAGTGGCGGCGTATGTTGCGCAGTGACGCAGACGGTCTTTGCCTCACAGCAGCGACCGATCATCCGGCAGGCCCTCGGCCAGGCCGTCGAGGGCGATACGGATTGTTTGCCACATGACCCAGCATTCCAGGCCGAATGGGAGGAACCCGATTAACCCGAGCACGGGCATTTCGAAGTAGCGGATGTGTTCGGCTCCGCCGAGAAATGGCAGCCGATAGATCCATTTCGTTAATGCCCAGTAGTTCCAGAATTCCCAGAGCAAGCCGCAGACCAGCCCGCCGGCGAAACACGCCAGCGTGCGGCCGAACCAGCCTCGTTCCCAATCACGCCACATGCTGGGGCGGCCCACCCAGTAGTTGATCGGATCGAGAAGGAAAACCAGGCTGGCCCAGAGCGTGAGATTGGTGATCGGATCGGGATGGAACCAGGGCCAGAGAAACATCGCCACGCCTGCGATGAGCGATAGCCAGGGCGCCCAGCGCGGCAGTCTCCAGGATGGTGCGCGCGCCCAGTCAAACGCTCTCATGTTCATCAGGGCCTGACCGCTCATGAGCATTCCGGGGACGATTGCGCCGAAGGCCAGCAGGTAGCCCACCGCGCGCCGGTCGAAACTCTCGGGCATGCCGACATAGCGCCAGGCGCGGATGGAGTAGAAGTTCACCCAGTCGAACACGCACCAGATGAATACCGACCCGAGGCATAACAGGGCGAAATGGTGCGGCCGGCGGCGGATGGGACTGCTTCCAGTCTGCAATGTCAGCAGACCTTCTATGAAGACGATGTAGCCCAGCCAGGCGAGCGGTGTGATGTTCACGGAGACGCACCGAGCTATCGCTTGGATGACGCCGATGGGGGGGTGGTCGCGATCGAAAGCCTCCATTGCCGGCTCGGTGTGCATAGGTCCGCGGCCCGAGATGCGGATGTCGGCGAAGAGCAATGCTTCGCAGATGAGAATGACCGCAAGACCCAGCACCAGGGTCGCCGGCAGGTTTCGCCGCGCGCCGGCTGATGCGACCGAGTTGGCCATTGGGCTGCTCATCGCGCACATCCGGGTCAGGGCTCGCTGGAGGGGGTTTCCTCGGGGACGCTCTTGGGCTCAGACGCTTTCTCTGACGCCGGTGCTTCAGTGGCGGGCCGTTGCTTGGACTCCTCGGCCAGATGCAGTCCAGAGGGCAGTTTGCCTACCCGATGCTCCGGCGATGCGATCTCGATGACCAGGTCGCTTATGTCTTCGCCGGTCTTCAGCACGACCTTTCTCTCTCTGACCAGTTCCAGGAGCGCGAGGAATACACCGATCATCTCGCTACGGGTGCGGCGGCCTTCGAACAATTGGCGGAGCGTGAGGCGGCCGTCGCGCTTGAGGCGATCTTCGATGTCGGCGGCGTGCAGGTCGATGGGAGTCTCGTCGTACACGACCTCGTAGTCGCCGCGTTTGCGGAGGCCCACTTCCTGCATCAGCCGAGTGAATGCGGCCAGCAGGTCCCAGACCTGCACTTCCTCCAGGTCAATCGGCGGCGGATCGTCGGCTTCGCCTTCACGCTTGCCGGGGACGCGGGCGAATCGATCCTCATGCAGTTCACGCTGCCGTTCGAGGGCATTGGCGACATCTTTGAACCGCTTGTACTCCAGTAGCTTCTGCACCAGCTCATAGCGGGGATCGGTCAGCTCCTGCGCGGTAATATCGGTGGCGTTCGGGTCTGGGGGCGGCTTCGGCAGCAGCATGGCCGACTTGATCTCCATCAATGTGGCGGCCATCACCAGGAAATCACCCGCCACGTTGATGTCCAGACCCTCCTTTTTCCTGAGTTCCTGAAGTAAAGTCAGGTAGCCCATGTACGAGTCCGTGATCCGCCAGATGGGGATGTCGTAGATATCCAGTTCGTCCCGCTTGATCAGATACAAGAGTAGATCGAGCGGCCCGTTATAGATGTCCAGTTGAACGCGGTACTCCAAAGGCTTTCCCTCGTTTCATGTTCATGCGAGTCTGTCGATGCACAACCTGTCCGGCGTCCCGCCAAGCGGGGAATCAGCTTGATTTTAGTGAGCGCCGGTCGATAATCCAGAGAACTGGGACGAGCAATCCTACTTGAGGGCGAGGCGTGCCTCGCCTCTGTGGTTTTATGGACGACTCTCTACGACAATTTGCCCTGCAGGTGATTCAGACCGAAGCTTCTGCTGTCGGCAGCGCGGCCGCGGCCATTGATGAACGGTTTGGCCGGGCTGTTGAGATGATCCTCGCTTGCCGCGGCGCCGTGCTGACATCGGGCGTGGGAAAGGCCGGATTCATTGCGCGCAAGCTATCTGCGACTCTGTCCTCGACGGGTACGCCCAGCCATTTTCTGAATCCGATGGATGCATTGCACGGCGACCTGGGTGCCATTCGCAGCGGCGACGTCGTCCTGATTCTGTCGTATTCCGGCGAGAGCGATGAAGTCCTCCGCATGCTCAACCTGATCAAAAAACTGAATCATCCTGTCATCGCCATCACCTGTTCGGATGGCAATTCGCTGGCGAAATTTTCGGACATTGTTCTGATGCTCGGGCGGATCGAGGAGGCCTGTCCGCTCGGATTGGCGCCCAGTGCGACGACAACCGCGATGCTGGCATTGGGCGATGCCTTGGCGTTGTCGGTGATGAAGCAACGCCGATTCACTGCGGAGGACTTTGCGCTATTCCACCCGGCCGGCCAGCTCGGACGCAAACTGATCAAGGTCAAGGAAGCGATGACATTCCGCCTGGGCGAGAATCTTCCCGTGGCTTCGGAGCGTCTAACCGTTGCGCAGGTGCTCGCCGAGACCAGCAAGATCAAACGCCGAAGCGGCGCCGTCATCCTCGTGGATGAGGCTGGAAGGATGTCCGGAATCTTCACCGATGCCGACCTGCGGCGGCTGCTGACCGAACGCGACGGATCGGCGCTGGCTCGGCCGGTCAGCGACGTCATGAAACGCAACGCCAAACGCGTTCACGAAGACACGCTCGCCAGCGAAGTGATGGCGATGATGAAGGAACACCGTATCGACGAAGTCCCCGTCGTGGATGACCAGAACCGACCCGTCGGATTGATCGACGTGCAGGATCTGGTTGTTCTGAAAATGTTCGACGTTGAACCGGAGACCTGATTTGCGAACCACAGTCCTGATTATTCTCACGATCTGTCTCTTCGGTTTTGGCTACTTAGTCTACTGGGTCATGCAAGGGTCGGACAACGTCGGCCCGATCACCCAGAACCGGATGCCCATGACGCGCCCTGCGCTCACGACCCTCCCCACGGCGGGTTCCTCCGCGATGGGGGCCGGCGGAGAAAGGCCCTACTGGGAGCGATTCGATCCGAATACCGGCGAGCGCACCAGCCGTCTGCGCGCGGAGCGTTATCAGCCGCAGAAGGATGGACGCGTGCTCGTCACGAATCCGGAGGTCGAGTTCTACCTCAAGGAGCATCGGCTTCTGCGTATCCTCGGCGAAACCGGACTGATCACGATGGAGGAGAACGTCAGTCGCCCAAGCGGCGCGATGGGCGCCGGCGCCAACCGTGCGCCGCGCAGTGGCAATCTTCGCGAGGTGACCCTTTTGCTGTTCGCCAACGCCCAGGACAAGGAGCCTGAGCTGACCATGACCATGAACAACGCCTCGTTCGACAACGAGACGTTCCGCATCCAGACGGAGCCTTTCATCGAACGCGGGAAGATCGTTCCGGCGGATCAGGTCCCCGTCACGGTCCGGGGCACCAAATACGAGTTCGACGGCAAGGGGTTGATTATCCGCTACAACGAGCTGGATCGCCGGCTGGATTCCCTCAACGTCGCGCATGGGCGGCGCCTCCTGATCAAGGACGCTACGCAGTTCATGCACCCGGCGACGCAGCCGGCGAGTGCGGCTTGGGGGGTTGACCGATTGCCGCATCCTGCCGCGCCGTTGCCGGGGGTTGTCCTCGTGGCTGCGGATCGCGCCAGCGCCGGGGAAGCTGCTCGCCGCGATCCCAGGAAGACCGCGCCGGCCAGCCGTCCCGCGGCCGAGGAGCCTGTTTACCGTGCCCTCTTTTCCACGGACGTGCAGATCATCCAGGCCGGCAAAAAGCTCGCGACCGCAAAAGACATGATCGTTGATTTTCTCAACGATTCAGGCGGCGAACTGAGCATGCTCGGTGTCGGACCGGCGCGCGCTCTTGCGACGCGCCCGGCGGTTGCGCCGGCCCCTGCGACCCGGCAGGAGCAACGGGCGGCCAACCCTCCCACGACGCGCAACACCGATCGGCCCGCCGGCCGCCAAGCCACCGCGACCACACGCCCGACGACCAATCCCACCCAAGGGCCCATCGAAATCTTCTGGAACGGCCCGCTCACCATTGTGCCGTTGCTGGGGGATCGCCCCGAACGCATCGCGCCCGGCGAGTCGATTGTCCGACTCGTCGGATCGGCTGAACGGCCCGTGGATGTAACCCACTCCACCGAGCAGGCGTCCAGCCGGATCATCTGCGGTCATCTGACATTCTGGACGATCGACAACGGCGCGTTGCTTGAGGCATCGCCCACGATACCGGTCGAGGTGACCGATTCGCGAGGCACCCATATCATCACGCGATCGATGTTGTATTCGCAGGCGAACGGCACCGCTGTCCTCACAGGCAAGAGCCGCGCCACCCTGCCTCTCGTCGATGAAAGTGTCCCAGTGAAAAAGCCCGATGCCAACGCCGAGGATATTCAGAAAGACCCCAAGAAGCCCGAACTGCTGAACGTGGACTGGACCGACCGCTGCATGCTGTACATGCACGGCGATGCGTTCGAAGCGATGGCGATTGACCGCGCGGACCTCCGCGGCAATGTCGCAGTCGATCATCCGCAATTGAAGATGACGTCGGAAATGTTGCAGTTGGCGTTTGCTCCTGATACGCCGCCGCCGGGTGGGGCGAAGCGAACCACCCCGCCCTTGCGGCAGATCGACGCCAATGGCGCCGTCCGTTGCCTGATCGTCGGGCCCAATGGACCTGCCGACCTCCGAAAGATCGACTGCGAAACGCTGAAGCTGTTGACTGCCCGTACGCCCGCCGGCCAGCTCTATGCCAGGAGCATTGCCGCCATCGGCGGAGTACATGCGATCGATGCCGAACGCGACCTGCAGGCCGGTTATGTGCATGTGACCCTGGCGGCGCCGACCACGCGGCCGGCGACTCGTCCCACCGCCAAGGGCGCCGATCTCCTGCCCGGCGAACTCGAGAGTTTGGTGGCCCACGAGAACGTCATCGTGCTGACGCCCGACGGCAAGAGCGCCAAAGCCGACCAGCTTACCCTTGACGTCAAGGACAAACAGGTCTCCGCTACCCTGCAGGGTGAGCCGGCAGAGGTCAAAGCCAACAAGAACACCCTTACCGGAGTGATCATCCACATGATCCCCGACCGCAAGCAGATCAGCGTGACCGGCGCCGGAACGCTCGATGGCATATCCCAGAAGACCGCCACCGATGCGCCACGGCCGATCAAGGTCACCTGGGCAAAGAGCATGCGCGCCGATGGCAATGACAACCTCGTCGAGTGTTTCGGCTCAGTCAAAGCGGAATCGACCGACCCGGATGGCACTGTGAACATCGTCCGTGGCGACCGCGTCCGACTGATTACCACCACCCGACCGAGCACGACGCAGCCGGCCACCAAGCCGGCGGTGAATGTTGGCGACGGCATTGCGGCCGTTGCTGCCGTGAATCCGAGCACTCGCCCGACCTCCCGACCGTCGGAGTTTGACGCGCTGGGCGACCGCGTCGTTAGCTCGATCGCAATTCAGGACGACGCGGTCGTGCAGTCGGACCTGACCGATCCGGCAGGAAAACAGCTCCGAGCGTTTCGCGTCAAATCCGCCTCCATCTTCTACGACCGCGAAGCCCGTCGGCTGACCATCCCGCAGGCGGGATGGTTGGGCTTCATGGACAACCGGCCGCCCTCCACGCAGCCGGCTGCGCAGCAGGCTGCCAAAGATCCCTTCGGCATGCGCGGCATGACGGTCTTCGAGTGGACCAAAAGCCTCGTCTATGACGAGGCCGCCGCCAAGGTCACCCTCACCGGTGATACGACTCTGGCCAAACCGCCCGTCACCGTCACGCGCGTCATCAATCCAAGTGAGAGCACGGAGCCGTTCCGCCTGGTCGCCGACAATGTTGTCGCCGATCTGGAGCCAACCTCAGACGCCACCACGCGACCGGCCGGCGATGAGTTCTCCCCAAAAATGCAGTTCAGGCGAGTCCAGGCCGAAGGCCACGTCAGGGTGACCGCCAAAGACATCAACTTCGAGGCCGAAACCATCGACTACGATCCCGTCAAGCACCTCGTGACCGTTCGCGGCACTGAGCGAAAACGCGCAATCCAGCGCGACGCAATGGACGTCGAACTGGCATCGTTCGATGAGCTGGTCTGGGATACCGAGAAAGGTGAGATTGCGTCGTCCAAAGCCTTCAAGGCCTCTCCCTCGGCGCCACCCCGTGCCGGCGTGCTCAAGCAGCCGGGCAAATGATGCCCCCTCGCTTCATCGCGTCAGACGGCCTATGCTACCCTGGTTGTCCGGTCAGATAGTGCCCACCCCGGGGGATGCAGTGGCATGTCGGACAGTCGCGTTGGAAGGACTGATCGTATGAACGCTGACTATCTCGCCGAGCAATTCAATGCCGCCCTTGCCTATGACCGATACCTGGCCACGGGCACCCCGGAGCAGCAACGCCGCTGGAGACAGGTGTATGATGCGGCTCAACTCGGCGACGCACAGCGCCAGTTGATCGAGTCGTTCACCCGGTCGATGAGACTTCTTGTCATCAGTGGCATCTGGTGTGGCGACTGCGTCCAGCAGTGTCCGCTATTGCAACGCATCGCGGAGGCCAACACCCGGTGCATCCAACTTCGACTCGTTGATCGCGACGAGCACAAAGAGCTGTCGAGCCGGTGTCGGATCAACGGCGGCGACCGGGTTCCTGTCGTTCTGTTCCTGGCAGAGGATTTCGAACTCTGTGCCGTGTATGGCGACCGAACTCTCTGGCGGTACCGCTTGCTGGCAGCCAAACAGCTTGCCTTGGCTTGTCCCCTGCCTGTTGCGGCGCCTGCTGCCGACGAACTCGCCGCGACGATGCACGATTGGCTGAACGAGGTTGAGCGCATCGAACTCATGCTGCGCCTCAGCTCACGCCTGCGACAGAGACACAACGATTGACTGCTACCGGAACGGTCGCCGATACCGGCAAATGGGACCAGCTCAACATGTTCTCGCTCGGCAGGCTCCACCTGCCCCCCCGGCAGGCAGACCCTGGCCGTCAAGGCCATCTCCGTGCCGAATGGCTCAGTCATGAATCTCAAAAAAGTCATCTTGACCAAAGCCCCATGAGGTCGAAACAATCCAAATGCCCAAGAAGGGGAGCGATCTGTGAGATGCACGCTATGCTATTGGATTACTACTCCGATCGGAGCCGTCCATGAAAGCGATTCGAGTGCATCAGTTCGGCGATTCCAACGTCATGAAGCTTGAAGACATTCCTGATCCCACCCCCGCCGACGCCCAAGTCCTCATCCGCACGCATGCCGTCGGCGTCAATCCCGTCGATACATACATCCGCGCCGGTATCTACGGCCAACGCGACTTCCCCTTTACCCCTGGCATGGATGCCGCCGGCGTCGTCGAGTTTGTCGGCAAGGGTGTGCACTCATTCAAGCCCGGCGATCGCGTTTACACCAGCGGTACCCTCAGCGGGGCTTATGCTCAGCTCGTTATTGCAAAGGAATCCCAGGTGCATCCCCTGCCGGCCAACATCACCTTCGAACAAGGAGCGGCATTGGGTGTGCCCTACGCGACCGCGTACTACGCATTGTTCTTCCGCGCCCGAGCGCTCCCGGCCGAGATGGTTCTCGTTCATGGCGCCACCGGCGGCGTTGGCGTCGCCGTTGTTCAGCTTGCCCGCTCCCACGGCCTGACCGTGTTCGCCACCGGCGGCACCGACAGGGGCCGCAAACTCGCCATCGAACAGGGCGCTCATTACGTCCTGGACCATCGCGCTCCCGACTATCTTCAGAACCTGATGCGGCTGACCGGAAATCGCGGGGTCGACCTCATCATTGAAATGCTGGCCAATGTCAATCTCGCCAACGACCTGACAGTCTTATCGCCCAGGGGACGCGTCATCGTCATCGGAAGCCGTGGCAAAATCGAAATCGACCCCCGCCTCACCATGCAACGTGACGCCGACATCCGCGGCATGACCCTCATGAATGCGACCGAGACCCAGGTGAAGGCCATTCACGCCGCACTGTTTGCCGGACTTGAGAATGGCTCGCTCCGCCCGATCGTCGGACAGATGCTGCCGCTATCTTCGGCCGCTCAATCCCACGACGATCTGATGAAACCCGGCTCCCACGGCAAGATCGTACTCATCCCCTGAGTCGGTCCCCAACGCTGCCCGTGAGCCTGCCCGTTCTGGCGAACCGTTCCGAGCACCGCTCCAAAGCCGGCCCCGCAGGTCGCTGACGCTTCATGCCCCCCCATTCATCCGCGCGTCTTCCCCTTTTCAGATCCCATCTCCATCGCCATCCTCATCGCCTCCTCCCGATCCTTCACCCGCCCCTCCAACTGCCCATCATACACCCGCTCCAGGATCCGCTTGAACATCGGCCCCGGCCGCAGCCCCGCTGCCGTCAAATCATCCCCCGTTAGCAGCGGTAGAGGGGCAAAATCGCCCTTTTCCAACTCGCCCAACTGCCCCACCAGCCACTCGATCCGCTCCACAAAAATCCCCACCCCTTTCATCGCCCCCATCAGCCTCCGCGATAACCCCGCCGTCTGGCTCGCCAAAAACCGCTTCATCCTCGCTGCCCCAGGCCTCTCATCCGCCAGCAGCGGCCCGATCCCCTCCAGCGTCCCCTGCATCTGGTCCGACTCCTCATTGCTGATCTTCAGCGCCTGCCGCATCGCCTTCACCATCTGCTGCACCTGCCCCTTCCCCAGCACACCCCGAATATCCTCCCCCGCTCCCATCCCTTGCCTTTTCACGCACAACGTCCCCGCCGCCAGCGCCAGCCCGATCGCCACCTCATCCCCCGCTCCCATCGCCAGAAAAATCGACCTCGCCCCCTCA
>JAPLNB010000272.1 GCA_026693085.1 Planctomycetota bacterium
CTTTCCGTTCGCTGCTCGGCATCTCGGCCGGCGCCGAGTCTCCCACCTACGCCGAGTTGTACTCGGGCGAGTGGGAGCATCACCGGTTTGGGACTATCGCCACTACCCGTGGGGGGTAGGTGCGTCAACCGGATAGGCATGCCCTATTGGATGGACATCCAGGCTCTCGATCTGGACGGCAAGCCTGTAGAAGGCCTTCCGGGGAATGACGGTTGGTTCGAGATGACGATCCCCAGGCCGCTGCTGGGCGACCAGACGATAACTCTGAACTTGGCGTGGATTGATTTCTACAGAGAGTGAGGCAATAGGCTTTCCTTACTTGGGTGGGAGCACTGCCTTGGCGGTTGGCCGATTCGGGTCGGCCAAGGGCTTGTTAATCGTCGGGACCTGAACGCGGTAGCCGGCGTTGTTCTGCACCATGGCCTCCGCCCCATTGACGATCACACCCTCTTGCGGGCCTATGTGCTGGTTGCCCTCAACCACGTTCTTCTCCGCCGGAGCACCAATGATCGAGATGCCGCTGCCTGCGGTTGTGTTGTTGGTGATCCTGACACTTCGGCAGTAGTGGCGGTCGCTGTTGCGGTCGGAAACGACGAAGATACTCGAGATCTTGGTGTCCGTGCCAGGGCCCTGCGGGCGGATATCGTTGCCCTCCACCAGCAACCCGTCGATTCCTGCCGTCAGGAAGATGCTCAGGTAGGCATTCCCCTTGTTGCGGACGATTCTGCTGTCCTTGATTGTGCAGTTGGCGTGGCCTTCGTGCATGAGGCCCTCACCGTCGTTGATGTAGTAGACGCCATCGGCGCAGCGGTTGCGGTAGACCTCGTAGTCGTTGCCTTCCACGGTGTAGCGCCAGCCGCGGATGGTCATGGCCCGGTTGTCGTTCGTGCTGGATCCGGACGTCATGTGAATGCCCGTGTTGGTCTGTCGCATGACGTTCGGCTTGAAGCGGATCACGTTAAACGAAGCGATCGTGCCGTCGCCGGTGAAGTGGATGGCCGTGCGGCCGGTGCAGTAGATGTAGTTATCACAGATGATGATGCCCTTGCGGAAGCCCCAGGACATCGTGTCGGGGTCGCCCTTGGGGTCCTGGCCTCCTCCGCCGCCGAGCGAGAACGGGTTGACCTCGATACCCGGCCGGTTGTCGTAGTCGAACATCACCCCGTCCTTGATCTCAACCGGGCCTGCGTTCCTCCCACGCCCGAGGACCATGTATCCGGGCATGTTGAAGTTGTCGGTGGATTCTGGAAGCCGGCAGTTGGCCACGAGCGCGTTTTTCCCCGTGAAGACCTCAATCGCCGCCTGGTGCCACTTCGTGAACCTCTGCCAAGGCTTCTGGCCGACCGACACATCGGGCACCTTCTCATCGATAATGGCCGCGTTGCGCAGCACGCACCCGAAGACCAGGCGATTGTGCCCGCAGGCATGCCCAGCCCCTTCGGCCATGCGGACGTGTCCGCGGTTCATCGACAGATTTACCAGCCCGCAGTTGCCCGCCGCCGCGGGCTCCGCCAACTCGATGCCCTTGAACGCGGTGTCCTTGGCTGTCCCCTCGCCCTCAAGCTTCGGCTCGTACTTCGGAAACTCGAATCGCGTCTGGGGCGCGTACCCTTCCTTCCGTGCATCGCTAATTGCCTGGGGGTCGGCGCCGCGCAAGACAATCCCACCACGCAGGCGGATGGTCTCTCTGAAGCGGTACTCGCCGGCGGGAAAGAATACCACGCCGCCTCCTTTGGTCGCCAATGCGGCTTGGGCCTTCTCCAGTCGCTCCTCGATGCCGGCACCCGGGAAGTCCTCGATGCTGACAACCTGCCCCCATCGAATCTGGTCCGTCCAGCCAAGCTTGTATCGCGCTACGGGGTTGTCGACTGGGAGGTCGCCTGCGGCTACGGCGCTGGCGATCATCAAGATGGCCGACAGGGATATGCTGGGGAAGAACATCTGGCTCCTACCATGAGTGTCGGGGGATTCTACCGCCAAGACCAGAGAGGCGTTGGCACGCCTGAAGCAATTCCCGCACCAGCGACCTCGCCCTCCGCGAGGACAAGGCCATCTGGGAGCATAACTCGCGGAGTGTGCGGGGATACCGGATGCTGGAGTCGTAGCGCGGGAAGATTCAGGCGGCAGTGCCATCGAGGCCCGGAAGCGTTGTCGCAGCTCTCGCTGTCGCCCATGAGCTTGATCAGCTCTTCAGCCGCGAACATGGCGGCGCCCTTGATGTCGGTGGCAACGGTGAACGCCGCTGCCGTCGGCAATGCCGGCTCGCAACCGAAGGCAACGACCAACTGGCCTTTGCGTTTCAGCTGGGAAAACAGGCCGTTGGCGCCGGCGGCGTCGCCGGGATAGATGCTGAAGGCCTTGTGGCCCTTGGTCGAGAGTGCCTCGACGTTGACGTTTTCGTTGTCCTGGGTCCACTCCTGGCCGACCATCTTGTAGATGGCCGTCCCCAGATCCTTCTCGCATGCCGAGGCGCCGGCCTGCACTTCGGTGACGTAGGGGTGCAGCATCGGACCATACCAGGCGATGGGCTCCTCCGAGGACTTCTTTCGTGTAACCGTCGTGATAATCACCGCCGCAGCCAAGGCCAACAGCACGATCAGAGGGATGATCTTCTTCATGGGCTCCTACTCTTAACAGGGCGCTGCGCTATCCAGACACCGGCGTAAGAGCATACCGGCTCGAACGGAGAGGTGCACCTGCCCTGCTGAGGTCGTAATGCCGAAACCGGATTCGACCGCGTGGGGTCAAGGAACTCCGTCGAACAGACAATGCTGCCACCGCGAAGTCCGTCCTGTTGCCGTATGCTATCGCCGCGCTCGCCAATACACTGCCCTGGCGGTAGACTGTGGACTGTAGCGAAATGTAGCGAAATCTGTGATCAACATGTTGCACATGTGGATTTAACTAGAGCGTTTCTCAGTTTGGTGTAGCGTCGTAACCGCAGTGACAGAAGTACCCGTTGTAGTCATCCGGGGTAACAGCGAGGAGTGCGTCCCTGACGGCATCCACGACGGTGTCGAAGGTGCGGGCCGCTGCCTTCGCAGCGCGCCCAACGACAGTTGTCCCGTCATGAGCTATTTCGCCTCCCAACCGTTCCTCCTCCAACCCGCGACGCACGAGGATGGCTGAACTCGGACAGGAGAGCGCCAGTTCGGCCAAGCTGGACTACGCCGTCCGGCACCCGTTCATGCCAGCACGGCCTCGCGCAGGACGGAGAAGCCGATGCTGATCAGGTCGTCCTACTCCACTTCTTTGGGCAGCCGGGCGTGAATCTGCCGCGCAACCGAGACGACCAGGGGCATGTAGTGTTCCAGCAGCCATCCGAGACCGCATGTGTGCGCCATCCAGGAGCAGCACTCCGGCTGGACAGCACAATCCGTCGATAGCACGAATTCGACGGACTATTCGTGTACCAAATGAATGGAGACTATGGTAGAATATGGAAAGTCTGGAAAGTCTAAAGGCCTTTTCCGAAAGGATTTGCGGCTCGAATCGTAGCCTACGGAGCCGTGGGTTGCAGATTCGAGTGTTCTTCACCGCTCGAGGGCAAACCCTGCCAGGTCAGCGACTTCCCGCTTCGGATGTTCTGCTCGGTTTTATGGAAGGAACCGTCTTCCCGTCGAATGGGTCACTCTTGGGTCTGCCGGGGCGGTCAGGCAGTAGGGGGGTGATACCTGACCGGAACAGCCATCACGATAATCGATAATCGTCGTCCTGCTGATTCTGCTCTCGACGGCCGGTGGCTGGTCATGCCTCGTCACACCGAGCCGGAGGCGGAGCAGTTGATGCTGCTGGAGAAGCTGGGCCTGACGTTGCCGGCCCAGCCGCCGCCGCGGATACGTAGCGGCAAGCTGCTGATACCCGAGCCCGCTGCTGACCCGCCGCGACCGTGAATCCTCCGGCTTGTGGTGGAGACCTACGGGCTACTTTGTGCGTTTGCGTTCAAATAATGAGGGTCGACGGACGAAAGTGCGAAAGTCAGGCTAACAACGGCAGAGCATTTTGCGGGCAACTCTTCGGGCTTTACAGATCGTCGCATGCAGAGCGAGACTTGATAGCGGATGGCGTTACTGCTACATTCGCGGCGGTTGAACTGCTCCAGCGCCCGTGCAGCCTGACCGATGCGGCCGGACTGGATGAGGCGTGCATGGGTACGCAAGCAATGGCGAATAGCACTCGTCAGTCACCGTCGGACGATCGCCCGCTCAGCGAGATGCTGCATCCGGCGTGCGTTAGGGCGAAGCTGGAAGCAACAACTCTGGAAGCCGTAATCGCGGAGATGGTTGACCTGCTCGTCGGCATTCACGGCATCGGTAACCGGGATGTGCTCATCGAGAGGTACCTCGCTCGCGAGAGGTTGGCTCTTTCTGGCTCGAGTGTGGGCAGGGGCATCGCGATCCCACATTGCTTCATCCCAGGCGTCTCCAAAGTCAGCATTGCCCTGGGATTTGCGCCACGCGGGGTCGAGTGGAAGGCATCAAGCGGCAATCCGGTGAAGTCCATTGACGGCCAATCCGTCGCATTGCTTGGCCTAGTGTATGGCCCGGATGGGAACGCTGTTTCGCTCGCCGTCATACGGCTGATGCGGACCCTTGCCAGGCTGCCGGTTCGGCAGTACATCAACGTCCCACCATCCGCAACCGACCTGTTCCAAGAGACGCTTCGCTGCAGTCAAGCGTTGGCGGGGTGAATGCATCCACCAAGTCGAGTAGCGCCGTGTAACCGGAACGTCTCCAAGGCACGCAGTGCAGAATGAAGAGCATAAGGGTCATAATCCGCAACCGGTTAGGCCTTCACGCGAGACCCAGCATGGCTCTGACCGACTTAGCTAACACCTTCGAGTGCGACATCGTGGTCCGCGCTGATGGGCGAACGGCCAACGCCAAGAGCGTCATGGACCTCTTCTCTAAGCTCCAAGCGGCAAAGGGAGCCGAGATCGTCATCGAGGCCAATGGCCCCAATGAGGAACAGGCCATCCTCGCGATGCAGGATCTGGTCAGCAGACGATTCGATGAAGTGCCGCTGATCCTGGTCGGTGGGTGCGGATCGGTCGGCGAAGCCCTCTGTGAGATGCTGGAACACGCTGGCGTAAATGTTACGATCATTGACCGAGACGACCAAGTGATCCGTGCCCAGACCGCGCGTAAACGGAAAGCCGTTCTGGGCGACATCACCGACAGGCGAGTACTACTTGACCTGGCTCAGGCAGATATGGCCGACGCGCTGATCTTGACGGTGCGCGACATCACGACTGCCGAAGAGGCGTGCGCACAGGTCAGACGTGTTGCGCCGTCCATTTTCATCGCGGCGTGCGTCGAAACAAGTGAGGCGGCGCGGCGCATCGTCGCCGAAGCGGATTACGTCACCAGCGGTCAGCTCGCCGTGGCGGCGTCACTGCGGGACGCGGTCATAGCAGGAGTTGGGATCAGCGGTGCTTGATATTGGTATCGCGCTCAACAGATTGCGGTTCAGACACCTGTTTAGGCTTGGATGGCGTGCGACTTCCAGAACTCACGAAGACCAATCATTCCAACTCTCCACACCGATCTTCTATGAACGCCTTCAGCTTGTTCACAGCGGATTCGGCGTCGGGTCCGCTCCCTTCGATGCGTACCACCTGATCGTACTCGATCGGCCCGAGGGTCTCGCGAACTCTGAGAGCGTCACGCGGGTCTGCTGATCGCCCATCAAACCAGATCTGCAACTCGCACCTTTTGTCGAAAGCCCGCGCCAGGCGTTCAAGCGCAATGAGCGACCTGGCGTGTAATCCATACTTGCCCAGAACACGGGCCTCTGCGCTGTGCGTTTCCATGGATATTTCACTCCAAAATAGCGCCTCATGCCTATCGGACGCGGGCGGCTAGTCGGGGCAGGAACGAAGATGCGTCCGCTTGAATGACCTCGAACTGGCGTTTCCGCAAAAGGTTGGCCCGCACGTCATCGAAGAAGCCTACGACGTATAGCCTGTAAGCGCGGTCACCACGCAAATGCGCTGCCGTTGACACGACGCGCCGGATGTGTTCGTCCCCCAACCCATATCCCACAAAAAGCGTGGGGTAGCCTTCAAGCAATTGCCCGACGCACTTGAGAAGCCGGGGGTGCGTCAGGTGGTAGGTCTCAAACTGCTTAGAGGTAGCGATCAGCGATGCAGGCTGGCTGGCGCAGCCATGAATTTTCAACAACGCCCTGCTTCCAGCGTTAAGGTTGTCCGCATCCGTGTCTGCAACGAGCTTCTGCCAGGGCGGTTCGGTGCCGCGATAAGCCTCTTCGAACAGCAGGTCCCAGTTCGTGGTGACTATCTTGGGGAACAACTTAACCGCCGCCACATGCGACAGTGAGGGGGGCCGGTCCTGCGGGATCAAAGCCGCCAGCTTGTTCTGAAGCGTGAGCAAGTCATGGAGGCATGCCCACTCGTCCGCGACTTCCTCAAACGAACGCTGCGAGTCATTATAGCTGGAGTGTTGCTTTTTGATGTCCTGGACTAGGCCCTGGCGAACCGATAGCGTGGTAACACCCAGCGCCTCAATGGATATGCCAGCACCTGCAAAGAGGATTACCCGTTGCTCCTTCACCGCGTTTACGAGGTGCGGTGGGATCGGCTCGTCCTTCTGCGGAACGGCACGCGGACGGGGCTTCGGGGTCATCGACGTCGCGTTGATCTCCCAGATGCGCAACGCGTTGCCGTTCCTGCCGAGCGTGGCGAGCATCATCTGCTTTGGGTGGAACGCGAGCGGCGCGAATAGTCCGTGCCCGGTACCGGGGTCGGGCAGCCTTACAACCTCGCGCCACGATCGGGTGTCCCACAGAACCACGGTGCCGTCAGCCGACTTGGACGAAAGGAACTGATCGTCGTACGAGAAGTCGAGATCGGTAATCTGGTCGGCTTGCCCGTTCAGTAATCTGACCGAGCGCCAATCACGAGTGCTCCAGACATCAATCCGGCCGCCGGCCGAACCGGCGGCGAGCAACGCACTGTCGTGCGACCATGCAATCGTAAGAATCGTATCCGTATCCGGCAGCAGTTGCCGCTCGCGTCGCGCGCTTCGGCCATTCCAGATATTGACGCTCGGAGGCAACCGGCCCCCGCTCGCCGCGAGCAAGTTGCCATCGGGTGACCAGCGAACGCTATATGCCGGTTCCAACGTATCCATCCGCTCGAGGTTGGGCTGCGCGTGCCAGCCCTCAGCGGAGAACCGCTGCACACCCGTCGTATGCCCGGCAACAGCGATATAGTGTCCGAATGGATCCCACGCCAGCGCGTGA
>JAPLNB010000273.1 GCA_026693085.1 Planctomycetota bacterium
GGGGGGATGTTTAAAATAAGTTAGGGATTTTGGCAAGTGCGAGGTACGGCGAAATGTGGGGGGGAGGGGGAGGGGGGAGGCGGCGGATGGCAAAAGAGGCGGGGAAAGGGGGATGGGCGAGGTTGGTTGAGGGCCGTACCAGCCTACGCGGCTTTGGCGCCGCGCACGAAGTTGATCAGCGGTCGAATGGAGGCGCACTTCTGTTGGACCTTCTCGAGATCGAGGTATTTCGCCACCCTATGGTTGTGGGTTGCGTGGCTGTACCGAGGACGGTGCTTTGAGTCGCGGCTCAGTTTCTCAAGTAGCTCTTTGGGTTTGGGGATGTGTTCCGGATATTCAATCGGTGTGGGGCACCAGCCCGTGAAAACCTTCGTAACGGCTTCAATGTCGGCGAGGATCCATGCTTCCAGTTCCTGCACCGGGATGACTATGCAGTAAGATTCAATGCCTGCGGGCTTGACTACCCTGCTGTAGACATCTTGCCAACGAGCGTGAGGATCCGATCCGTCTGCGTCGTAGGCAATGATAAACCATCGGCATCCGAGGTCCGCGAGTAGCCGGATCACGCTCTCGCCCCGCTTGAGCATTTGTGAAGCGGAGTCAAATCCGTGGCCGCAGATGCTAATCGATTCATTGCCAGCAATTTTGCGAATGATCGCTTTCAGTGTGTCAACGTCGGATTTATCTTCGCCCAAAACCCCGTACACGCTCTATGCCTCCTCTACGGTCTCCAGAAACTCCGTCATGGAGCCTTCGCGGTCGATGAAATCCGCTGCCGCCCGCAGTTCCTGGGCGGACAGGGATCGCAAATTCGTAATTCCATTCCGTATAGTCACCAGTCGGAAATCGCTCGGCTGGAGCCTGTTGAACACGGCGCAGGAATGGGTAGCAAGGAAGAACTGTGTCGGCTCTGCATTCACCCGAAGCAGGTCGATCAGTTTCTTCATGAGGCCCGAATGGATGCTGTCTTCAGGTTGCTCCATCAGCATAACGGAGCTGCCGTCAAAGACCATACTGGTCAGGATATTCATCACCCGTCGCGTGCCTGTGGAGAGCTGGGCGTAGCGATAGAAGGTCGGCGGCCCATGACCCGGCTTTGGCGGCGCGAACCAAAGGATGTAGATTGCATTCTGGGATTGCGCCTGCTCGTCTTTCTGCTTCGCACCATCGGGATTCAGCGTATGAACCCGGATGTCGTCCAAGAGCCCGAGGCCGTCTCTTCCCAGCAGACGTTTCAGTTCTTCGGCCTTCTCCTGCTGCTCCAAGAGCATAAAGACGAGCCGCAGGGGCACAGATGCTCCGGGATCGGCGTTGTTGACGTACTGGTTCCTCCACTTGGCATAGGCATCGCCGGGAATGAAGGCTGAATCCAATCGCTCGACCACTTCACTGGGCTCGTCGAAGGGGTAGTAACGAATCTTGCCGAGAAATGAGAGGAGCGGTCGGACGTGCTTGGCGATGGGATGTGTGGGGGCCAGCGAAAGCAGAAGGGGCAAACAAGGGGCCGTAGCGCCGATCTTGAATCCCTTGCCGTCACCAATCAGATGAAGGTCTCCAGCTTGACGCTCCAGCAACTTCGACCATGTCCCAGAGGCGGCTTGGACCTCCAGAGACTCATTCAGAGTCAGGGCGAGCTGGTCTCGAGCGCCCGGAAGCATCTGCATCTGCGCCATGACCGCGATCGAATATCGGAGGACAGTGTGGTCTATGGCCACGTCCAACGAGACCTTCGTTGGTGTCTCCCTGCCATCCCACTCCAGAACGTGCATCATGTCGCTTATGGTAGCGTTGCGAGCGGCCCAATTGATGGCGCGCAGGATATTGGTCTTGCCGGCACCATTTCTGCCGACCAGTGCCATGATTGGGCCGATCTGGTCTATGGTCACGTCATGGCATGACCGGAAATCGGATATATGGACACGCCTGAGCATTATGTTCCCGAGCAGATGCATGCTTGGTTGGGCTTTACAAACATCGGCATGTTGGGCAGATCCCTCCGAGAAAAGACATCAGCCTCCCGCCCGAATCTACGGCACTCTCACGGGGCTGCCGGGGCAAGGGCTAATTACGCTCCGATAATAGCGTCCGCATCGCGCATAGTCCAAGGGCGAGGATCCATGGCATACAGGAAAGGGTTGGGCGAATGTGGTGGCGGGGTGCGCTGCGGGCGGACAGATGCCCGCTGTGACTTGGCTGAGTGAAACTGGATTCGCCAGCACGGCACGGCCAAGCACGGACCGGGACGCAGTTGGGTTTGACGGGTGGGACTTTGGGGTGTGGAGGTGAGAGAGTGGAAGGGTGGTGGTGACGGGGGACTGGGAGATGCGGAAGGCAGTCAGGCGAGGAACAGCCAGCGGAGGGTGAGGATGATGGCGGCGTGGAAGGTTAGGAGGGCGGAGAGGCCGGTCCAGAAGTCGAGGCGGTCGGGAGAAGATGAATTGGTGGTCATGAAGGCTCCTTGTTTGATGGAAGGAGGGATAGCAAGGGGCGGGCCAGAGGGGGGATTTTGTGTAAGTGGTTTATGGTACTTCTCTTGCAAGAAGTCCGCCGCAGAATGAGGATCGGGGTGGAGTAACAAGGGATGTATGGAGGTGTGCATTGTGTGCTGGGGGAGGCGGAGGGATGATCGGGGAAGGGGTCAAGAGTTCAAGGGGTCAAGGGTTCAAGAGTTCAAGAGTTCAAGAGTTCAAGAGTTCGAGAGTTCAAGAGAAGGAGAGGCACCGGATGCAAATCCGGTGCTCTGGGGGTAATCGGCTTTTCTCGGGTGCTATAGCGGTTCCTGATTGGGTGTACCACGGGCGCGGCGGTTTCGACGCCACGTGATCGCTGAGTGCTTGGCGGGAGAATACGGAAGCCCTCACCCAACCCTCTCCCGGGGTACCGGGCGAGGGGAGAGAAGGCGTAGGGGCAATCGGGAAATGCTTTAGACGCCGCCGGGACGGGTGGTGAGGTGGTCTAGCCAGGCGGATTGGTCGTAGCGGTAGTCTTTGCCGGTGATGAGTTTGAGGCTTTCTCTTGCTTGGTAGGAGACGGCGAAGTTGCGGTCGAGCAGGACATCGGCCAGGGCGCGGGCGACTTCGATGGTGTTGAAGTTTCGGAGGGCGTCGGCGCAGGCGAGGCGGACGTCGGGGTTTTCGTCGCGGGATTCGAAACGGTCGGTGAAACTGATGCGGACGTCGGCGCGTTCTTGAAGGTGCTTGATGAGTGAGGGGACGGCGGAGGGGTGGGGCATGTTGGCGAGGGCTTTGGCGGATTCGAGGCGGACGGCGTCGCGTTCGTCGTCGAGCGAGCGGATGTAGAGGTCGATGACTTGCTGGCGGCGGGAGCGGTTGAGGGCGCGGATGGACATGGCTTGGACGGACCAGTCTTCGTCGGTGCGGGCGAGTTCGGCGTAGTATTTGACGTAGGGTTCCTGGCGGCCGAAGTCGCGTTTGGAGAGGTAGACGACGCCTTCGCGGCGGCGGTCGGGGTTGAGGGGGTCGAGGAGCGCTTTGGCGGCGTTGAAGGGGGTTTCGCCGGTGATGTAGTGGTAGATCTCGACGAAGAAGTTGGTGGTGGCGGTGGTGGCTTTATTGATGAAGGCGAAGGCGGTTTGCTTTTGGCGTTGTTCTTCGGGTTTAAGGCGTTGCTGGTTTTGGGCGAGTGCTTGTATCCACTGTTTTTCGGTCCAGGGCTGTTCTTTGTAGCGGTGGGCGCCGCAGCTTGTGAGGGTGCACAAGGAGCAGAGGAGCAGGAGGGTGGATCGAGTACGCATGCGGAGGCCCGGTTCGAAATTCAGCGGGGTGGACCTGCGGTCCGACGGCAACGCTGGGGGACATAGTGCCGGAGTTGGTGCGAATAGTCAAACGGCGGAGCGGAGGGGGAGGTTGGGTGGCAGGGCAATTGTGTTCGGGTTTGTAGGGTGGACTTCAGGGCGTATCCGACGGCCTGAAGGGCGCACTACAAAGCCCAAGCATGGCAAATGCGATTGGGCTGGGTTGGGTGTGGAGGCGGCGGCGGAGTGGAGGTCGTCGAGGGAGACGAGGGTGGGGTTGTCGACGCGGAGGCCGAGGAAGCGGGAGGCGAGGGAGGCGAAGCGAGGGGGATCGTCGGTGACGAAGCAACGGAGGGAGGCGGTGATGGGGCGGGAGTCGCGTTGGAGTTTGGCGGAATGGAGTCGTCGGAGGACGTCTTGGGCGCATTTATCGGCGGAGTCGATGACGGCGACGCGTGGGCCAACGATTTCGGTGATGAGGTTTTTGAGGATGGGGTAGTGTGTGCAGCCGAGGACGAGGACGTCGATGTGTTGGGAGACGAGTGGGAGGAGGTATTGTTGGAGTGCGAGTCGGACGACGGGGTCTTGGTGTGAGCGGCCTTCCTCGATGATGGGGACGAGGAGGGGCGTGGGGTGGCAGATGACTTGGGCGAATTGTCGGAGGCGGAGGATGGCACGGACGTAGGCGCCGGAGCGGACGGTGGCTTCGGTGCCGATGACACCGATGAGTGGACGGGGGTGTTGGGCGGCGGCATCGACGGCGGCGCGAGCGCCGGGGTCGATGACTCCGGAGATGGAGAGGGTGGGGAATTGTGCGCGGATGGTTTGGAGGGCGAGTGCGGTGGCGGTGTTGCAGGCGAAGACGACGTGTTTGGGGTCGTAGGGTTGGAGGTAGGCGAGGATTTCGCGGACGAAGGTGGTGACGGTGTTAGCGGATTTTGGGCCGTAGGGGACTCGGGCGGTGTCGCCGAAGTAGAGGATGTCCTCGAAGGGGAGGACTTGGCGGAGGGCGCGGACGACGGTGAGGCCGCCGAGGCCGCTGTCAAGGACGATGATTGGGGAGGTTGGAGAGGACACGTTGGTAGTTGTCAGTTGTCAGTTGTCAATGGTTGGATGTTGATGGTGCTGGTCGGCGTGGTAAGTAGTGAAGGGCAAAGGACAAGAGAGAGATTACTGTATTTCATGGACTCATAGGGTTTATCGGACTTTTCGGGGTAATGGCTTGACTTTTGGGTTTGTCAGGCAGACACTCGGCGTAGGGTGGAAGCGGAGACAACAATGAGCCAAGCACTTGCGGGTAAGCGGATTTTGCTGGTCGATGATGACTCGGATATTCTGCTGAGCTTGCAGGCGGCGTTTGAGCCGACTGGGGCGATCGTGGAGACGGCGGCGAACGGGAACAAGGCGGTGGAGTTGGCGGAGAAGGGCCAGCCGGACCTCGTGATATTGGACATGATGCTGCCGGGGCGTAGCGGTTTTCTGGTGTTGGAGCGGATCAAGGCGAGGAAGCCGCGGGATCAGAAGCCGTTTGTGATCATGATTACGGGGAACACGGGGAAACGGCACCAGACGTATGCGGAGAGTTTGGGGGTGAGCGAGTACTACATAAAGCCTGTGAAGATGAGTAAGTTGCTGGCGACGGCGGAGAGATTGCTGGCGGCGCCGGCGGCGGAGTAGAGATTAAGGCAGGCTGGCGCTTTTGGGGGGAATGATCCCAATAGGATCGCAGATGGATGGGCAACCTCCGTAACAAGGAACCCGGACAACAGACATAAGGGGTGGGCTGGGAATGACATGCTGGTTGCTTGCTTGGGCGCATGGCGAGGACGTCACCTCGGGTCTTCCCCCGACCAGCCTGGTTTCCCCTGGCTTTTTTTCGTATCTGTTGCATTCGTCTGCCGGGAGATTAGAATTCTACATTGGTTGGTTCGTCGAACGAGTTAGGTACGGCACGTCGTGGATACGCAGCTCGGCCGATCTCTGTCGCCTTCCTACCTTCTAGGCCAGAACGGTATGGCCTCTTTCAGTTGTGACCCGGAAAGAGAAAAGCGGGTCCTTGTGCCCTTCTAAGGAGATATCCTATGGGCAAGAGATTGTATGTGGGGAACCTGAGTTACGACATCGGCAGTTCGGAATTGGAGAAGTTGTTTCAGCCGCATGGGACGGTTCAGAGCGCCGAAGTAGTCGCGGATCGCGACACCGGGCGTTCTAAGGGCTTTGGCTTTGTGGAGATGGGCACGGACGAGGAAGCACAGGCGGCGATTGCGGCGATGAACGGCCAGGAGAACAATGGTCGGGCGTTGACGGTAAATGAAGCGAGGCCGCGTGAGGAGCGTGGTGGTGGAGGTGGCGGCGGTCGCGGCGGGTTTGGTGGGGGTCGCGGCGGCGGCGGACGGGATCGCGGCGGGGTCGGCGGAGGCCACGGGAACCGCTAGATTTGAGGATTACGATGAAATGATGGAAGGCCACGCGAGTGGCCTTCTTTTTTGGGGACCACCCCGGCGGCGCCCCTCAGAACCCCCGTGGCACCCGTTGCGGCCCACGCTTCATGCGATCAGCGCCGGCGTCATCTCCCGCTCCCGGTTGCTCACCGTCCCCATCGCGATCGGGGCCCCGAGAATCTCCTCCAGCACCTCCTCCACCGCCC
>JAPLNB010000274.1 GCA_026693085.1 Planctomycetota bacterium
GCAACACCTCCCTCGCCTCGACCGTATTCGCCGCCACCAACTGTGCCACCAGAAAATCGCGCACCCTCCACTCCGCCTCGCTGGTATCCACAAACCCCACCGAGCAATTCGTCGTCCCCAGATCAATCCCCACAACAAACCTGCTGGGCTGCCCTACTACATTTTCACGTTCACTCATCGAGGATAGTCGTCTGATAGCACAGCACTAGTGCTCTGACACCGATGAAATGATGGGTCCGAAACCGCTGCAATAACAGAAAACCTGCCAAGAACGAACCATCAAACGAGCGGTGTCAGAGCACTAGTACATTCTGCTCCTGCCCATTGGCGGCCACCCGCCAGAACTCGCGCAGAAGTTACCACCTTGATCCTAACATTCCCAATAGCAACGACATATGGGTGTTTATCTAAAACTAGCTGAATCGTTAGTATTATACCATCCATTGCGGTAGAATGGTACGCGTATACTCGATGTAGTTAGTGCTCTTGACAGGTACGATTTAGCTTGTTAGCTTAAATACTATCACGAGCCAGGAGAATCATGTCAGGCAGCAGATTTGGGACTGAGCTACGCCGGCTGCGGATAGCCGCCAAGCGAACGTTGAAGGATGTTGCTATGGCCCTTGGAAACAGCGTGCCCTACGTCAGCGACATTGAACGCGGTCGACGCAATCCCCCGTCTCTGGACAGGATTCGTTTCCTCGCCGCGTTGTTTGGCTGCCCGGGTAACGCGGACCATTTGGCTGCTCTAGCGATCGAAGATCGGGGTTCTATCGCTATGACCGCTAGTAATCACGAAGAGCGAGAGCTCCTTGTCGCGCTGGATCGGCGCATTCAATCTCAGTCCCTGGATCCGACAGTGATCAAAGAAATTCAGGACTTGCTGAGCAGAAACCAAGATCGGAAGGGAGAGGTTTAGGCGTGGTTCTTCACACGAGCATAATGGCTGTTCCTGAGGTAGTACCGTTGTCGCGACGCCGGATAGAGCATCTGGCTCTCCAACTTGTGCAATCCCGATCTCCCAACACGCTCTCCGCGCACGATCCCTTTCCGGTACACCAAGTCTGCGAGTTCCACCTTGAAGCTTTGTGCGGCGTTTCGTTCGCTGTTGACCGTCTGCCCTCCGGAACCGAAGGCAGGTTCGAAGGTGGCGAGTTGATCATCAATGAAGATGTGTATGACGCGCTTCTAAGAAACGATCCCCGGGCTCGATTCACTCTAGCCCATGAACTCGCACACTGCATGCTTCATAAGGAACAACTCGACGTCTTGAACAGCAGAAAGCGAGGGATAGTACAGCTTCATCGGCGAGGGATGCTCGCCCCGTACCGCGACCCGGAGTGGCAAGCTGACACATATGCCGGGGCTGTTCTTATGCCCGCGCAGGTAGTCAAGGAGATTTACGATTCGATTCCAGATATCTTGCGCCCAGCAGCGCCTCGGTATGTAGCAGATAAGCTCTCTGTCTCACTACGTGCGGCTGAGGTTCGGATCAGTATTCTGAAAGAGATGGAGGTGCTTCGACCATAGCAAAGACCCCCCAGTTACCGCTGAGGGGTCAAAGCCAACTTCTCCCGTAGGCATATGAGCCGCCTAGAGGGAGGCCGGGACTTGCATCCCAGCATGAATGGTCTCCACAAAGTCCATTCTTCATCAGGATCTCGCCGGTGTCAAGAGGCTCTCTGTAGGAGATCCTCCTATGAGGATTCCTTTGTCTCCAGGGGACGGGTACAAGCTCGTCTTCTCACGGACCATACGATTGCGAAACGGGCGAGTGCTCTATGCCGAGCACTACGGCCACAAAGCCTTCGCATTCTGGGTCCGGGTGAAGCGCTGAACCCTCTCCCCCAAGTCCGTTGCTGCCCGGGCCGAAGACCGGGCAGCTTTTGAAGATCTAACGGTCCCCCGTAATCGCTTTTTTTGGAGATATGCTATGTCTAAGAATGTTCATGTGGTCCCGAACGGAAATCAATGGGCAGTGAAGCGAGAGGGAATCGCGACCCCCATCTCCCGACACCGGACGCAAACCAATGCCGCCGATGCCGGTCGCCCCATAGCCAGAGCTGCTAAAGCCGAGTTGGTTATCCATCGCCCAAACGGGCAGATCCGTGACAAGGACAGCCACGGGAATGATCCCTGCCCCCCGCGTGATCGACGTTAGCCAACCCTGCAAGGTGCGCATCGGCGTATGCCTCGACGTGCGCCGAGGCGCACCTGTCCCTTTCGCCACAACAATCAGATGCCTTCCTGCAGAACGGCTGCCGCCCCTACTGATCACTCCCCCTCTCTCACCGAAAACTCCAACTTCCACTGCCCCGCTCCGATCTCGCTCACGCACCACAATTCAAACACCCCCAGTTCCGTGATCTTCGACCTGAACTTCACCGGCACATACCCCTCCTCGCTTTTCTCCTCCGCCGCCAGCACCTTCACCACCGGCGTCTCTTCCCCCAATTCCGTATACGCCGGCCCCCTCTCCCTCCGCCCCCCCATCTCTACAAAACGAACCCATTTTCCCCCTTCGAAAATCGACATTCGAAAATCGAAAATCCCCTGACCCCTCTACTTCCACTTCCGCCGGTGCCACCACGCACGCCGCCGATTCATCCCCCGTCCATTCCGGCAACTCCACCTTCGTCCCCTCCCATCCCCCATGCCGCAGCACCCCCCGGAACGGCCCACTGCCCGCCACATTCCCCGTCAACTGCACCTTCCCCGCATTAAATGCCGCCGACACGTCCACGGTCGTCCCCTCCGCCTCATTTCGCACCGAACGAAGACCCAATAACCGCTCTACAACGCCCGCGTAGTCGCGATGCACATCTCTAACATCCGCCTCAATCTGCGCATCACTGTAGCCGCCCAAATCCTCCTTCAGAAAATCGATCGGCCGCCCCTCCCGTTGCAGCGCCGCCAAGAGTCCCAGCGACTCGCTGCGTGTGGCCGTTTTTGGTTCCACGGCCGGACGCTTTTGGTCCACAATCGTAGCCTCCGGCAGCATCTTCCCCTCTCTCACCCGCCGCACCCCTCCGCAAACCCTCGGTCAAACAAAACCCGGAAAAACGCCACAATCGATAACCATATTCTAACCATACACTTACATTTCCTACCAACCGTCCCCTCGTTGTATCGTAACCCAGTTCTCCGATCAACCACACTGCGTTGTGTTCTCCATCATACCCTTTTTTGCCGCTTTCCTGTCACGGCCGCGTCCCCGCGTCGTCTCTTGTGATACACTGAATCACAGGTCTCAGGGCAGTCTTATCTTTCCCACCTCGATGGTGCTGTTTTGATCCCAGGCGAGGCCAACCAGGAGTGGCTCATGAAATCGATCACGCCAACGGCAGTTCGCCGGGCAACCCAGGCAATCGTCGAACAACTCGAGCAACGCGCCCTGCTCAGCGCAATCCTCGACCAAGCCGGCATCTGGACCATCACCGGCGACGACAACCCCGCCCAGCTCAATGACACCTTCAGCATCGAACTCGACCCGGCGAACGCGACCAGGCTCCGGGTGACCGCCAACACCACCGTGATCGCCTCGGCCGCTCTGGCCGATCTGAGCGAAATCAACGTCTACGCCGGCGATGGCAACGACGCCGTCACCATCAATCTCCCCGTACACTCCGGCATCACCGCCAATATCTGGGCCGGCAACGGAAATGACACCGTCACCGGCGGAAATGAAACCGACATCTTCTACGGCGGCCCCGGCGATGATAAGCTCTCCGGCGGCCGCGGCTACGACGTTCTCTACGGCGAAGACGGCAACGACACCCTCGACGGCGGCGCCAACGATGACGTCCTCTACGGCGGCGCGGGCAACGACTCCCTCTCCGGCTACCTCGGCAACGACTCCCTCCTCGGCGAGGACGGCAACGACACACTCTCCGGCGGCGCAGGCAACGACCGCTTCCGCGCCGGAAAAGGCAATGACCTCATCATGGGCGACGCCGGCGATGATTACCTCTCCGGACAGGTCGGCAACGACACCCTCGCCGGCGGCCTCGGCGACGATGTCCTCTCCGGCGGCACCGGCGACGATCAGCTCAACGGCGGCTACGAAGACGACACCCTCCGCGGCGACCTCGGCAACGACACCCTCGCCGGCGGCGAAGGCAATGACACCCTCTTCGGCGGCACCGGCGCTGACACCCTCTATTACGTCCGCGGCGAAGACGCCACCGACTGGACCCGCTTCGACACCGCCAAACGCGAACGCCACGCCAATCCCCTCAAACGCGTCCAGGACTCCACCAACCTCAGGCAATGGTTCATCGACCAAGCCGTCCAACAATGGAAATGGCAACTCGGGCAGAAGACCACCATCGGTGATCCCGATCGGACAATTCATACCTGGGAATGGACAGATTCCCTTGGCGCAACAGCGCGGCTCATGAGCTTCGACACCGCCTCCAACGACGCCTCGTCCACTCCCGTCACACTCAAAGACGCCACCCCCACTTACTCCAACACCAACACCCAGGAGCAAGGCGTCGATGAAGCGGACCTGGTCAAGACCGATGGCCAGTACCTCTACATGCTCTCCGGCAGCGAGCTGATTATCATGGACGCCTTGCCGGCCGATCAGACCCGCATCATCTCCCGCACGACCATCGACGGAACCACCCAGGGCATCTATCTCAGCGGGAACAAGATCACGGTCCTTTCCCAGATCTACAATTACGTCCAAGCCACGGACCAGACCGGCGGCGGGTGGGCGCACCTTGCCGCCGACTACTACGTCGCCAGTCCCACTCGAACCAACTCCCAGGTCAAGCTCACCATCCTCAACGTCGCCGACCCTGCCAAGCCGGTCGCGGTCGAGGAAACGAAGTTCGACGGCACCCTCTCCGAATCGCGCATGATCGGTGGCCGGCTCTACCTCGTGCTCGACAACGACATCCCCGCCCCCGTGCCCCTCCAGACCAAAGGCGAAGAGGAAGTCGAGGTCACGAAGTACCGGGATGTCGAGCAGCCCAAGCCCACGCCCCCCAGCGATGAATGGGAAGTCGTCGAGACGACGCATGGCTGGTACATGCAGCTTAAGCCAACCGCAACGCCCCCCGCCGATTCGCTGCCCGCGGATACTGGCACCTTGGCGGTGATGCCCCCTGTGATCTCAGTCTCGAGTCCGTGGTATGACCCGATTCCGCCCGGCGCGCAATGGTTCCCCAAGTACAAGACCGAGTCATACACCGAAACAGTCACCCGCCAATACTGGCAGACCGAAACCGAGGAAGCCTACCGCGCTCGCCTGGAACCCCTGTCCATCGAGGACCTGTTCCCAGGCTACACCGACACGCTCATCGCCGCCGATGGGACGAAACAGGAATCCAAAGGCCACCTCGTCGATCCCTCCAGTCTCTACACCTCGACCCGCAACGCCGATGACGCCGGCAGCCTGTTCTCCGTCGTGTTGGTCAACTTGAAAGACAACGCCCCCGCGCAGGTCGCCTCCACGTCCGTCGTCGGCTGGTCCGGAACTGTCTACGCCTCCACCGACAGCCTCTACGTCACGCGCACCTCCTGGCGTTCCACCATGGGCTCCTGGCAGGGCGAAACCTACACCGACATCTACAAGTTCGCCCTCAACCCCGACTCCGTCCCCTTTGTCGCCACCGGCGATGTCCCCGGCTCCATCATCAACCAGTTCGCCATGGACGACGAAAACGGCTACTTCCGCATCGCCACCACCAGCAACGCCGCCAATGGCACCGAAAACAACGTCTTCGTCCTCAAGCAGATCGACGACAACCTCTCCATCACCGGCGGCGCCGTCGGTCTCGCCTTCTCCGAACGCATCTTCTCCGCCCGCTTCGTCGGCAACCGCGCCTACCTCGTCACTTTCCGCCAGACCGACCCCCTCTTCACCATCGACCTCTCCAACCCCGAGCAACCCCAAGTCAAAGGCCAGCTCAAGGTCCCTGGCTTCTCCTCTTACCTCCATCCCATCGACGACAACCTCGTCATCGGCGTCGGCCGCGACGCCACCGACACCGGCACCGTCAAGGGCGTCAAGCTCTCCCTCTTCGACGTCTCCGACCTCAGCCACCCCACCCAACTCGGCATCTACAAGTTCGAATCCAATGATTCCATGTGGCGCGGCGGCAACTTCAGCGCCGCCGAGTGGGACCACCATGCCTTCTCCTACTTCCCCGAATACAAAATCCTCGCCATGCCCCTGCTGAGCAACACGTTCAGCTCCGACAGCCGCTCCCCAGGCGGACTCGAAGTGCTCAAAGTCGATCCCACAAGAGGCTTCACCTACCTCGGCCGCGTCGAGCACACCGGCCAGCCCGATCGCAGCCTCCGCATCGGCCAGTTCCTCTACTCCATCGGCAAAGACGCCGTCAAAGTCGTCGAACTCCAGCACCCCGATCGGCTCGTGGCCAACGTCCCCATGCCCACCGACATCACCTCCAACCCCTACCTCTACACCGAGACCACGAGGTGGATCCTCTAACCCCAGCCCACCCGATCAGATCACGGGTTCTTCTTATCTCCCGTAGATCGACGCGCGCTCGAGGCTGGATCAGCAGCTTCCTCATCGCCCCATCTCCTCCCGCCGTATTTCCCGCCTCAACCCCCGGATATCCATCAGCAGTTCCTTCCTGAGCGCATACCTCACCGCCGTCGCCGCTCCGAAGCTGATCACAAACACCTCCCACGCCCCCGCCCCATTCAGCCGCTCCACCAGCCACCCCGCCGCCCCCATGCAACAAACCCACTCCGTCGCCGCAATAAACCAAAAATCCCGCCACGGCCTCGCCCGCACCAGAAACTCCCGCTGCGTCCGGCAATACCTCAGATGAAACACCCCCGTCACACCCACCGCCACCCCATACGCCACCGCCACCGCCACCATCAATCCCATCCCCCGCCACACCAATCCCCAATACACCCCCCCCGCCGCCAACCACGAGCAACCCAACGCAATCAGAAACTTCCCGATCGGCGACGCCCGCGGATAACAAAAATCATACAGCCGGCTCAAATGCTCCAAATACCGAAACTGCTCATGAAACGTCAGCTTCGATTCCCCATGCGCCCTCGCCCCAAAGAAAATCGGAACCTCCTTCACTTTCCGCACCGGGCATTTCCGCAAAACCTCCAACCCGATCTTATACCCCAGCGGCGTCAGCCGCTCACCCCGCTCATAACACCCCCGCCGCAACGCGAAAAAACCCGACATCGGATCCTTCACCTCCCCCACGATCGGCCGCGACAACGCCGTCGCCGCCCGCGACAGCACCCGCCTCCAAAAACCAAACCGCCCCGCCATCTCACCCCCCCTCACATACCGCGACCCGATCACTAAATCCGCCTCCCCATTCTCCAGCGGCTCCAACAACGCGCCCAGCCGCTCCGGCGGATGCTGCATATCCGCATCCATCACCACCAGGTACTCCCCACACGCCAGACCCATCCCATGCACCACCGCCCCGCTCAGCCCATCCTTCGGATTCTCTCGAACCACCAGCCTCACCGGATACTCCCTCGACAACCGCTCGCACACCCCAGCCGTATCATCCACGCTCCCATCATCCACTATCAAAACCTCATACGCCCGCCCCGCCAACGCCGCCGCCACCCTCGGCAACAACAACGGCAAATTCTCCCCCTCGTTCAACGTCGGCACAATCACACTCACCTGCGGCATGCCCATGCCCAAGACTATGCCATATCAACCCCAAAAACTCCAATCCGCCATCTCACCCTCATCCCTGATCCAACCTGATCACTCATCCCGACAACCCTCGCCTTCGGACATCCCTTCAGGTACCCTCTCCCCCATGGTCGAGTCTGCCATCCAGACCCTCGCCCTCACCAAGGTCTTCCCCAACAAGCCCGCCCCCATCACCGCCGTCCAAAACCTCACCCTCTCCGTCCCCGCTGGAAAAATCTTCGGCCTCCTCGGTCCCAACGGCGCCGGAAAAACAACCACCATCCGTATGCTCTGCGGCCTCCTCCGACCCTCCTCCGGCTCCGCTACCATCGACGGACTCTCCGTCGCCACACACTCCAACGCCATCCGCGCCCGCATCGGACTCGTCCCCGAAGACGCCGGCGACCACAAAAACCTCTCCCTCATCGAAGAACTCGAATACCACGGCGCACTCTATGGCCTCGACCACGCCACCGTCCTCGACCGCGCCCGACCCCTCATCGACCGCCTCGGCCTCGGCGACCGCTTCAACCACCGCCTCCATACCTTCTCAAAAGGCATGCGACGCAAGTTCCACCTCATCCGCGCACTCCTCCACCAGCCCCGCATCCTCCTCCTCGACGAGCCTACCGCCGGCCTCGACCCCGCCGTCGTTGAAGACGTCTGGGATCTGCTCAAATCCCTCGCCGCCGAACGCCACGTCACCGTCATACTCTGTTCACACCACCTCGAAGAAGTCGAAAAACTCTGCGACCGCGTCGCCATCATCCGCCAACGCCTCCTCGTCCAAGGCCCACTCTCCGAACTCTCCGGAGGAAACCGCCGCTACCGAATCACCCTCGCCACCGACGCCGCACCCTTCGCCACCCTCCTCGCCACCACACCCGCCATACAAGACCCCATCGCCACCGACCGCACCCTCCGATTCTCCATCACCGCCGACCCCGCCGACACCATCCCCAACCTCATCCGCGCCCTCATCGAACACAACGCCACCATCCTTGAAGTCGCCCGTGACAGCCGCGACCTCCGCTCCCTCTACCTCTCCGTCATCAACAATGCCCTCGAACCCAACGGGAGTCCCGCCCCATGAACCGCTCCCTCCTCCTCCACGCCATGATCGCCAAAGAACTCCGCTCCATCTTCCGCGATCGCCAGCAGATTCTCGGCCTTGTCATCTCCATCATCATCCTCGTCGGCGTCGTCGCCACCGTCCTGGTCAAGCACAAGTTCGCCGACAAACTCCGCCCACCGCCCGCCGCTGCAGCCACCGCCCCGGCTACCCAGCCCCCTTCCTCCCACCCCGCCGCCCGCCCCACACCGCCCTCCCGCCAATCCCCAATCCCCACACAACTCCAACCCCTCCTCACTGAAATGATCGTCCGCTGGGTCGCCATCGCCGTCGGCACCACCATCGCCCTCTTCTTCGGCCTCGGCTACCTCATCGCCGCCACCCTCGCCACTTTCGCCGGTGAAAAAGACGATCGCACCCTCGAAATCCTCCTCGCCTCACCCATCCCCGACACCACACTCTTCCTCACCAAGTGCGCTAGCGTCCTCCTCCCCATGTCCGCCATCGGCTATCTCTTCCTCCTCATCCCCAGTATCGTCGCCGTCTTCGTCTATCACGAAGAACTCGCCTTCGCCCCCGTCTGCTTCCCCGTCTATGCCCTCCTGCTAAGCGTCCCCGTCATGCTCCTGCTCAACGCCTCCATCGTCGCCATTGGCGCCGCCATCTCCGTCAAGGCTCAATCCCTCAAGTCCGCCAGCCAGACCTTCGGCGCCATCATCTTCATCGTCATCTTCGGCGGCGCCTACGGCCTACCCCTGATCCTGAAATTCACCCGCCTCGGCAAACCCGCCGCCGATTTCGGCACCGCCTGGCTCTCCATGCCCTTCCCCCTCCAGTACGCCCTCGCCCTCGCTATTCTCGCCCTCCCCACCCTCCTCTTCACCCTCGTCGCCCGCTCCCTCTTTCAACGCGACCGCCTGCTCTCGTAAACGCTCGATCCGGTTGCAACCGCCAAGCCGTACCGGATAATCAGCCGACCTCCAACGAATGGAACCAACATGCTCAAGTGGATCAAGCAGCTCGATCGCATCCTCCGCGGACAGGCCACCTCCCTTGCAGCCCTGCGCGACGGAACCATCGACATTTCCGCGCGCGGCCTGCTCGTCGTCCTTCTCATCCTGGGCATGCTCTATGGCCTGTGGGTAGTGGGTCAGTTTGAAACCCGATTATAAAAATTCCCGCCCGAAATATCCCGATTCCACTTGACTATGCTTGAGCGGTCAAGCATAATATCAGTATGAACAAGTTGAACACTGCTGATCGGGTTCGCGTGGTTTCGGCTCTGGTGGAAGGCAACAGCATCCGGGCGACGGTTCGCAT
>JAPLNB010000275.1 GCA_026693085.1 Planctomycetota bacterium
GTGCAAACGCCATCGAAACCAGCGGCTTCCTCGCTCCCGTTGTCCTCAGCGACAAGTGCGTCGGCTGCGGCCTCTGTCAGACGCGATGCCACATGATTCACGTAAAACAGAAGCACCTGCTGGGCCGAACCGCCATCGAGATCCTCGCCGGCGACGGAAGAGAAGACCGCCTGCGGAGCGGCTCCTACATTGCCCTGCGCCAGAGGCGGCAATACGAACGGTCGCAGATCAAGCCCCCACAGACACAAAGCGGCAATGGCTATCTGCCGGACTTCCTGAAATGAGATCCGCTCCGATCGAGGTGGCTGTTGCCCGGCATCTCGCAGAGCTGTTTGACGGCGCAGATGGCTGAGCTTGATCGCACTGCTCAATGGTGGGGCTTTGGCCATTCCGCTCTGGGGCAGGTTGCCGAAGACGTACACGAAATCGACATTGAGGTCCCCGCAAGTACCTTCGTTGTGATAATGGGTGCTCTGGGTGTCGATGCCGACGCGAAGGGGCTTCCATGTCGAAAGGAACAACTCCATCGAGGCGGAGACTTACGAGACTGATTGTGTATGATGGACACATGGCAAGGCTTCTGCGTCTGGCGGCTGGACTGGGCATGTTTCTTGTCATCTTGTGCGCCGTTGCTCCGATGACGGCTGCCGACCCAGGGCCCCCAGCCAAGCGCGCTGGGCCGCTCCCGCCGAGGGCCGCCAGCGGCGGGGATGGCATCATAAGATTGGCAAACCTGCCCGCTGCGGATGCGGCGCGGGCGTTGGAGGTAACGATTTCCGCTAAAGACCGGGTCGAGCCTGGTCAGCGACCTTCCGCGCAACTGGTGTTGACGAATTCTCAAGCCGAGCCCGCTTCGTGCAAGGTCACATTTTCCTGGCAGACGGACAGCGCGATGTTCAGCGAAGCCCCGCCCGACCCGATCTACGGCCGCGACCGCGCACTGGGCGCACGCAGTTGGACGGAAGCCGACGGGAGAATCATTGAGGAAGGGTCGCTGACCGACGGCAAGGACTACACCGACGCCGGCACACCCTACATCGACAACCACTTCACCGAGGCATTCCAGTACGTCGATCTGGGCAAGACCAGGCGCATCACGCGCGTCAGCTACTTGTCCGGCGATGCGAATCATTCGTATAAGCTCGATGTGGCCGTGTCCTTGGATGGCAAGGCGTATACAGCCGTGTCCGACCTACAGGGCTTCGATACGTACAAAAAGTGGGGCACCATTGTCCTGCCGCTGCGAGGAACGGTGGAAGGGCGCTACATTCGCCTCCGCTATCACAAGGATAGCGAGAAGGTGACGCACTTCCGCATGCCCTGTCGCCTGAGCGTCTACGACGGAACGGCCGACGAGTTCTGGGAATTGCCCAAGGTCGGCCAGGCGCTGGGCCAAGGCGCGGTGACGGTAGATCTGCCATCCCGATCTTCCGCCACAGCCAACCTGCCGCTGGACCGGGCACTTTCGCCGGGATTGTACCTGGTGGCCTGCCGCGTCGAATGCGGAGCGGCCAGGCAGCTTGCGTATCAGCATGTGCTGGTCATGCCGGAGCCGGTCAAGACCGTCTCGGCGGCATCGCGCTTCGGTATCAACGCCGCCAACGGCGACTGGGCTCCCATCCTGCGCCGGCTGGGCGTAGGTTGGGTGCGCTTTGAGAACATGAAGTGGCCTTTCGTCTCGGCGGGACCGGGCCAATACCGTTTCGATGGATCGGTGAAGCCCTGGCAGGTCAACCACGACGCGATCTTTCGCGGATACAGTGAGGCCGGGCTGAATGTCCTGCCCTTCCTCTTCATGATCCCAAGCCACGCATCGAGCGCACCGGCCACCGTCAACGAGAACCGGCGCAGTTTCTACCCGCCCAAGGCTGTTGCGGACTTCGGCGAGTTCTGCTTCCAGGTGGCGGCCCGCTACGGCGCTCAGAAACATCCGGCCACCGCACTGAAGACACCGGACGGCAAGTCCGGTCTCAACTATCTTCACATCTACGAAATCTGGAATGAACCCAATCTCACCGATCCCAACTGGGGCGCGTGGGTCGGCACGGTTTCACAGTACATGGAGATGTTCCGAGCCGCGGCCGAAGCCATCCGGCGGGCCGATCCGGCCGCGAAGGTCACCAACGCGGGCTACGCCGGCATTCAGGTGAAGACGGTTGATCAACTGGTTCGGCACACCTACACCGACGGCAAGCACCCGCTGGACTTTGTCGACATCCTCAACGTCCACTTCTACAGCGGGCGCATCGCTCCCGAGATTGCCACGGACGACTTCAACGCCCATCAGTCCAGCGACATCACGGCCGAGCAGGAGTTCCAGCGGCTGATCGCCTGGCGCGATGCCCACAAGCCAGGCCTGCCGGTCTGGCTGACGGAAACGGGATATGACAGCGCTGGTCCTTTCGGCACGGATGAGCGCACACAGGCCGCCCGACTGCCGCGCGTGGTCATGCTGGCGCTGGCCAACCGCATCGACAAGGTCTTCGTCTATCGCGAAAGCGGATCCAAGGCTGAGATGCACGCGGCCTCCGGCCTTCTGCGCGACGATGGCTCGTTCAAGCCCTCATACTCCACTTACGCCACGCTCATCCGCGAGCTGGACGGATTGCTGGGCGGAGCCATCAAGCTGCCATACTCCGACAAGAACGTGCGCCTTTACCTCTGGCGACGAGGCGATGCGCAGCTGCTGACGGCGTGGACCATTGAAGGCGAAAGCAATCTGGCGGTGAATCTGGGGCAGGCCACGGTGACCGACGCCTTCGGGCAGCGGCGAAGCGCGGACCTGGCGAAAGGCATCGGTCTATCGATCTTTCCAATCTATATCCGCGACATCTCCGATCCGCGCGCGCTACAGGCGATGGAAGCGCAGGCCCGACGAGAAGAAACGGTTCGGCAGGAAGCCCGTGGCCGCTTGGCTCAAGCCCAAGGCTATTTGTACAAGTTCGGCGGTGGCGCGGAGGGCATCACGATGGACATCGGGCGCGAGCGGCCATTCATGCCGGTACTGGCCAGTGAAGTCTACAGCGACGGAAAGGGTTACGGATTCTTCCCCCGTGCCGCCGAGTTGCAGCAGCGCAATTGGATGCCCAATGAACTGGACCGCGCGGCCTGCAAGCTGGACAAGAACCAGGAGTTTCGTTTCCGCCTCAAGCCCGGGCGCTACCACTTGCGCCTCGGCGTCAGCCCCTACGACAACGCTCGCGTCAGCCTCAAGGGATCGGCCGGCGGGCCGCAGTCCCTGCCGGCTACCAAGGGCGACTCGACCGTTGAAACAACAATCGAGGCAACTGACGCCGTGCTCTCGATCTCCATTGATAATTATGCTTTGCTGCGGTGGCTGACGGTGATCGAGCAGGTGCCGACAAGGTAGACCCGATTCGCCTGGTCGAACAGGGCTATCGCCGTCGATAGCGACGGCACCGTCGCCCTCGCTATCAACCGCACCCTCGGGCCGGGCAACTTCCCCATTTCCAACGATGACAAGGCCCTGGTGCTGCTCTATGACGAGACCGGCCAGCCCGTCGGCCGGCTGGCTTCGCGCACCTCATCCATGATCGATGTCTGCTTCGGTCCCGATGCCCGGCTTTATACGGCCGAGGGATGGTTCGACTCACAACTCCCCTTTGAACGCCCTATCCAACACCGACGGCAACAGCGCATCCAATTCGCCGGCGGTGGCGGCTTGAAGCTGCTTGAGGCCTTCGGCCTTGGCCGACAGGCCATCAAGGTAGGCCACGATCCGCCGCTGCTCGGCCAGTGGTGTTGGGACTGCAAACTGCCGGATGTCGCTCAGGTTTACATGAGGATGAGCCGCACTTTTTGCAGATGAGTCCGCCTGGCTGCCCAATCCCGCCAGCGGTATGGGGCGTCGATGGCGGGCCGGAACTTCTCACCGCCGAGAGGTGCGGCCTGCTCCCGGCTTTGCTCCAGGTCGTCAAGGAACTTGAGGAACATGACCCACGTGAGCATCGGCAGCCGGTCAAGGTCGCCGTTGAGACCCTTGTCCTTCCGCATGATGTCGCGGGCGGATTTCACCAGACTGCCCAATTGCTGGGCGGAGGTGCCGGGCTGGTCGGGCTGCTTTTTCCCATGGGGCGCCTTCGGCGCCGAGTCGATCAGTTGAAGCTGCCCGTTGTCGGTCTTCTTCCTGGCCACGGTTGTCACTTCCTTTGCTGCAGGCGGCCCTATTCCTCTTCTTCAATCCGGGGCTGCGGAACGTACACACGCTTGAGGGGCAATATGCCCTTGTAGCGTGAATCGAACTGCTCGTAATGGGCAAGGATAAGGTCCACCAGTTGATCGCCGTCGATGAGACGCAGGTTGCTCTTGCTCTTGGCAAAGCTGGCCGCTTGATTGGTGAAGGTGCCGAGTGTCACCAGCAGGCCATGCTCGTTTACGCCGACTTTCCCGTAGAGGGCGGATACCGCCGGGTCGCCGACGCTGCCATCGGTGCTCTTGACTTGCACTTTAATGATTGGCGGCTCAAATCCAAGCTCGTCTTTGTGGGCGACAATATCCACCCCGCCGTCCGGCCCTTCTGACGAAACTCGCGTTCGATAACCCATTGTGTTGAGCAGATGGGCGACGAAATCCGACAAAGGGTGCCCTTTAAGCTCCTGCGCAAGCGTCTTCAGGACAAAATCACGGGCCTGGTCCTCGACGTCCTCAAACACCACAGAGACAGACTCGTCCTTATCGACGGGGGGTGGTGCCGTCTTGCCCTCCAATGCAGCACGAAATTCATCGGCGTAGTTCTTCACTTGAAACAGGCTCATCGCGGAACCAACTTCATAGAGCGCACCTTGGGTAAAATGGGTCCGGGGAAATGCCTTGAGCCACTTGACTGGACGGACGTTTGGGTAGGCCGGCTCCAATTGGGGCTGGTGCTGGTACGGGCCATCGATCTGCCCGACATGAATCATCCGGTCGCGCTTCGATGGATACACGACCAAATCACCCGGCTCGATTTCGTGAATGAAACGGAACAACTGCCCTGCATTGTTGGCAACCGCAAGCGGTTTCTTGTCCGGGTACGCAGCAGCAACGGCCTGCTTGAACGCGTCACGCTTTGCCCCAAGCTTGGATAGATCACCCAATTGGGGCCAGCCCAGCGCAATGACATTGTGTTTGAGGAACAGTGTATCGGCGTCACCCGTCTTGCCACCGTGGATACCCCAGACCGTCGAATCCTTCATGGTGTCCTCCTATGCCGTGTACAGATTCGCCTGCAATTCATTCACCGCCGCCCGCAGTTGTTCCGCCCCGCCGAAAAGGGCCATGATCTCCATCAAATTGCCGTGGGCGCTGATCGGCGGCACTCGTAGCACGTCGGCCGTCGGTGAAGGTATGTTGTTCGGTGCACGAATGCGGATCATCGTCCCACCCGGCCGCCCGCAGCTTGGGGACGACGTACCGTGTGCATGTATCCGCTTCGTTGAGCATTCCGTACCATTCCGCCCGTCGCGAAAACAGAATCACCCTTCGCCCTAAAGCCCAAATATTGCCGCCCGCAGCGACCAACTGTACCTCTCTGGCCCGCCTGCACAAGAGCCACACCCCCCGCCACGCGACCCACGGCCCACCCCTGACCAGCCTCACGCCCGCCGAATCCCCCGCCCTCCTTTCCCGCCTAGCCCACATGCTCTAACCCCCGCTCCTCCGACAACTAACAACTGACAACCACCCCTAACAATTCCAGCCACTTTTCACTTGACATTGCCATCGCGTTGTGGTATAATATCCCCCTGGTAGGCTGGACAAGTTCCACCTGCCCGGCCGGGGGGGCAGATCCCCCCTTACCGCGCTCTTTGACAATTCGATCCCGCACCGCCGTCCTCTTGATTCGCCCCTTCACCCCTTCCCCGCGCACCCCTCTGACTTCTGACTCCTGACTCCTGCCATTCACACGTCGGTTCTGGTCATTTGTGGTCGGTTTTGGTCGGTTTCGGTCGGTTTCGGTCGCTTTTATTAAACAAGAAACCACTCAACCCCCCTCCCCCGCTCATCTTACGTTTTTACCCCCCTCCGCCAAACTTTTTTCCGCTCCCAATGCCCCAGTCCTGCTCAAAAAGCCACAGAACCCCCATTCCCGCTCCTCT
>JAPLNB010000276.1 GCA_026693085.1 Planctomycetota bacterium
GACTTCTTGCCCCCTTCGCCACCTCCCGTGAAGACAACCACGTCTTGATAGACGATCAAGGTCGGGGAGCAGTTGGCGACGATCGGTCGCACGTGAGCGACTGGAGGACTGCTCCACAGTGGCGATCCGGTCTTCCGGTCCAAGCCGCAGATTTTCTCGCCGTTATGAAAGTACACCCTGCGGCCGTCAGCGGCCAGGGTCATCGGCAGCACCGGCGTCGCGTGTTGCCAAAGGACCTTTCCCGTGGCCGCCTCGACGGCCATGATCACCTTGGGATATTCGCCATAGGTCTTGCTCGCAACCGCCTTATTGGACACGACCGGCTCCGGCGGATCGCCTTGGAGCCGCTTGGGGTTGACCAGCAGGAAGAGAACGCCGTCGCTGAAGATGATCTCTTCCGTTCCGGTGCTCGCCTTGCACGAATACACGACGTTGCCGGTGGCCGCCTCGACGGCGCTGACCGGCCCGTTGATGTCGAGCGTGGCATAGACGCGATCTCCCTCGGCCACCAGCCGCCGCGGCAATTGCGCGGGGCCGTTCTTCAGCGGCCACATGTGGTCCTGGTAACGCTGTATCGGAATCCGCCACAGCAAGACCCCGTTGTAGGCATCGCGTGCACAGAGGGACCAGTTGGCCGGGCCATTGGGATACGCAACGGAACCCTCGTCGGCGATGGCGAACACCCGGCCCCGGGCCGACACCAATCCCATCATGCTGCCCATGTGGGCATGGGTGCGGCTCCACTCGGGCGCGGCGACCCATTGCAGATGTTTCGGCGGACTCACAACCGTATCATGCGCGACGGCATTGCCAGTGGAATCGTGCAGGTAGTGCGTCCACTCGTCGGTGTCTTTTCGCGCCGGTTTTACGGTCTTTTCCCAACCAGAACCTTGGCGGAGATAGGCGACACCGCCGGGCACCAGCACCCGCAAGATCTCTTCGCCGGACAACGCGGCCGGCTTCTCGCCCACCAGGAGATTCACGTAGTTGTCAAGATAGGGAAGATGTTGGCCATCGAACCACTCGGCGGTCACCTTCCCGTCGGCTCCGAGCGATGCAAAGAACTGGCGGGCAGAGTTCACCTGCTTTTCGTCGGTCTCCAGGCCTTGTACGATGTAACCATCCTTGGCGCACAAAGCCGCCGTCAACTTGCCGTCACCACAGCCGACGTGAACGATCAAGCCGCCCGGCACACCGGTGGCCTCGAGGATTTCGCTGGCCGGAACGCGCGCTGCAGCGGAAGGTTGGTCCGCAGCAATCGCCCAAGGACTAACGATCCAGGCTGTTCCGCAAACGACCAGCCACCCGATTCGCAGCAGCCGTTGACGCATCATTCTGTATTCCCGATCTGTGTACTGGTCCATCGATTTTCGTGCCCTTCGCCTGACTGTATAGACTGTTTATCCGCCACTTATGGTAGCCTCCGACACGCCTGCTCACAACTTCTTTCGGAGGCTGATTTGCCCGAGAACCACCGTTGCCCGAACCAGTTTCTCCCCAATCGCTGGAGCCGCCATGTTAAATCCGCCCTGCTCCACTTCATCTCCCTGGCCAGGCTCGCCTGTGTCCACACGTGGGCGTAGACGCAGGCATCTGCCCGTCGTCACGCTGCGATGCGTGGCCTGACAACTCACACGCCAGCCCAGTCGTCGAGGGTCATGGTCGCGGTGCGCCCTGAAATCTTGCTGCCAAAGAACGTCGTGCCGCCTTCTTGATGCGCCGCACCGCACCACGTGAACACCAAATCCGACGGAAACCCTGCATCTTGCACTTTCAAACAGCCTAACGAATGGCGAACGGAATCTCGGTTGACCAGCACACCAGCGGTGCCAGCAGCAGGTCGGCAAGGAAGATGAGAATGTGTTTCATGGATGTGTTTCTGTCACATGCATGGTTCTACGGTTCTTGGATAAGCTTGACC
>JAPLNB010000277.1 GCA_026693085.1 Planctomycetota bacterium
GCGCTGCTGTAACTTCGGCTTGGTCTTTGCGGACTTCCCCATATACGTCTTGTGCCGCAGGCTTTGAGACAGCCGCTGTTCCATCTCACCGAACAGGTTCTTCTTCGCCTGGCCGGCGTAGGTGACCCGTCCCATGCTATCGTAGTAGAGGTAGAAGCCGCACTTACCCTTGAGACGCGCCTGAAGACTCGCATCGCCATTGAGCTTCCACCTCTTGCGCTTCCTTGTGGGTTCTACGGGCTCCAGTTCCGCCAGCGGCTCCAGAAAGGACGACATTAAGGCACGCACCATTGCCCTCAGTTTATCGCGTTGCGGTGCGGCTATGCCATTGCGCCACTGACTTATGGATGGCCCCTTAACACCGAGGCGTTTGGCCAAGTCGGCGTCGCTGGACACGTCTAGGGTGGTTGTCAATACATCCAGCAAAAGCACGGTGATTTTGGTCTTGCCCTCCTTCACACCGTCCTTATACTTCTTGACCATGGGCCATTTCCTCCCTCACGTCGATCTTGCCCGTCACCGCCGCCGAGATCAGGGCGGAGCGGTACTCATTTAGACGCCCGATTACTGATTCAACCTTTGCGGACAAAGAATCTAGCTTCCGTGTCTCTAACTCCAGATATTCCGAAATTGCTATCTGTTCGGTAATCGGCGGTCGCGGAACCTGCATAAACTGAACAATCGGAACGCTGATGTTTGCCTGAGCGCTCCCCCAGCTTTCCATCTGAAAATAACTTTCGCCGGGATGCGAATTCAAAACCCAGGAAAAGAAGGGACCATGTGCCGTCTGTTTTGGCGATGACATAACGAGCGTGAAGCATTGGCAACCATCAAGCTCTTGTGGAACCACGGCTGTCGTCCCCGGATAGCCCGTGCGGATAGTTACCAGGTCGCCCGCGCGCAATGTCTTTGATCGGTTGCTTTCTGCGAACCAGCGTTCGATTCGCAGAATGTCTGACGTATCCAGTCTGTTTGGCTTGACATTTGTCGAGCGGATTATCGGGATGCCATCGTCACAATAGGCATGCGTGGCAGCTTCGGCAATTCCCACGTCCACACGCGTGCAAACTCTCTTGTAGGCGACGATATCCCAATGCCTCGGCACGTCGCCGAGCCAGTCTATACCGGAAGGTTTCATGGGAGCGGCGGGGTTGAGGCCCTTGGTGACGGCGCGGGAGATAAGGGCGGTCCGCTTCTCCTTCAGGAGTTCGATCAGCCGCCGCTTCTTCTCAACCAGCCCATCAATCTTCGCCGTCTCGCGGTCCAGGAACGCCGCAATGGCGCACTGCTCGTCGGGCGGTGGGATCATCGCCGGCAGGTTGCCGATGAACTGCCAGTCAGCCCGCGGCATCTTCGAGCCGAATGTTGAACCATCCACAACTTCAATGAAGCCCCGATTCAACAGGTAGTAAAACAGGAACCGCGAGAGAAGGTCACGACTCCGCAGCACCAGCAACTCAGACGTACACACACCGGCTCCGCGCGCATGGAGCACCTTGGCGAGGTACGGCCGAAGTTTGCCGAATAGAACGTCATCGGGCTGGAAGGAGTTGGCTACCCCCTCGGTTCCC
>JAPLNB010000278.1 GCA_026693085.1 Planctomycetota bacterium
TCGGCATTATGGAACGTCACCCGCTCGATCAGGCCGTTGAGATGCTCAAGGCTCTCGGATCGGGTTGAGGCAGGAACATCGGTCATTCAGCTTCGGATATTACGGCCACAGCGGGGCAAGGGGCTACAGCGTTCGTCCCTCAAGCCGTTCAACTGCTCCTTCGGGACGATGGTGTAGGTTTCGGTCTGCTCATCATAAACCACGACCACTTTGCCCAGCTTCAATTGGCGTTGGATGCCGGCGACCATCACATTCAAGGGCGTGTCCGTGTGGCCATGCACGGCTCCATCGCGGGTGACGAACTCTTCAATCACCACCTGCAGTGTCTCGGGTCGGAGGTTGTCAGGCGGAACAGCAATCACAGTAACCCTCAATGCACAAAAAAGGGCGGAAGGTGTCGTCGATGCTGGGGGGGAACATCGAGCGACGGGGGACTTCCGCCCGTGAATCGTCCGCTTGATTGGACCAGAACTCAGCCGGTCGCCCCAGAAGGTGCCAGAGCAAGCCCTTCGTGCTTCACGGCTGGGTCGGCTCCAAGAACCGCCTACTTGGCCATATCTTTCAGGGCCTTGAGCGCACGGACCTTGATGACCTTCCGCGCGGGCTTGGCCTTGAACATCTGCTCCTGCTTGGTGAAGGGGTTGATCCCCTTGTGGGCCTTGGTGGCCGGCTTCTGGATCACCATGATCTTCATCAGGCCCGGCACGACGAAAATGCCCGGCCCCTTCTTGCCCAGCCCCTGCTTGATGGTCGCAGACAACGCATCGAACACCGAGGCGACCTGCCTGCGGGACAATTGGGTCGTCTTGGCGACGCTACCGAGAATCTCGCTCTTCGTGGCTGGTTTGGCTGCCATGTATGCTCCTTCCAAATAGACCGTTCCCTCCATGACAGGCACATTGGACCGGAAACCGGCCTCGCGCACAAGGACCTGATGCAGCAAGAGTGCGGCCCGCGGCGGTCCGGAGATCTCGCCGAACGCCGTCGATGAAGGTGAGAGGAGGGTTTGCCCTGGCCTTGCCGGACGGCGCAGGCGCCGCTACTTCATCTTCCGCTGGATCTGCCCCAGCATCTTCTCGACGGCCTTCACGCGGCGGTCCAAGTCCTTGAGCTGCTTTCCGACTTGGCCAGCCAGCCCCTTGCCGGACGCCGTCACTGCACGGGTGATGGGACTGACGAGGGCACGGGTCTGCGTGTCGCGGGCCTTCTGTGCCCGCTGCTCCAACTGGCGCAGTTGCGTGGGCAGATTGACACGGCCCGCCAGCCGCTTGGGCAGCTTTGCCACCGCCTGCTCGAACCATGCCGGCGGCTTCGCCTGCCACTGAGCCAACTGCTCCTGCAGCACCGTCACGTCCGCCTGCAGCTTCGTTGCCCATGCCGGCGGAAGCTCTGCCTGTTGCACTTCCCCGCTGCTGCAATTCTTCGCCGCGGGCGTGGACCAGCATCGGTGGCCTCATGGCCGTTCATCGGGATTGGAAACGGTTCACGCTAGACACCTCGGCTTCGGACTTGCGCTGATCCTCCGTGACAGAATGGATTAGGCTGCCTGATGCGGGGTAGCCCAGCGGGGTCATGGCGACCACGCGTACGTCGTCGGGGACGTCCAGGATTGCCTTGACCTGCTCCTCGAACAATGCCCCGATCCAGCATGTGCCCAGGCCCTCAGCGACGGTCGCGAGGGTGAGGTGATCCAGGGCTATGGCGATATCGATATCGAGGCTGCTGTGCCGGCCGCCCATGCGCGGATAGGCCAGCTTCGGATAGCCGCAAGCAACGATCGTCACGGGCGCATCCGCCATCCACATCTGTTCCTTGGCGGCGCGGGCCAGCTGGCGGCGCAGAGTGGCGTCCGTCACGAGAATGAACTGCCAGGGCTGGATGTTGCAGGCCGAGGGGGCATAGCGCAGGGCATCTCGCATACGCTGCATCAGGTCATCGGGGATTGGCCGGAGCGAATACGCGCGCACGCTGCGACGCAGCTTGATGGCTTCTAGGACGGTCATGGTGCGCGATTATCTCGCGGGCCGCCCACGAAACCAAGATGGGGGTGGCGGCGGCGGGCTTCGCTGACCGCCGACAGGCGAAGCGAAACGTGGCACAGTGACCGGCGAGATAGGGAGTATGCGTGACGGATCTCCTGCCACTGTCGGCCGCACAAGCTGCCCCTCGTAGGCATTCTTCAACCCTGCGGGCTTCGACCGTCAGGCCAGCGCATAACGGCTGCCCCGGCCGTTCTTCGTCGGCTTGCGATTGAGCTTCCGGGCGCGCACCAATATCGCCAGCACCCTGTTGGCCCGGCCAGGGCGTCCGGTGGCCTTCCAGCGGACGTTGATCGCGGCTGTGGTGAGGTTCTTCTGCTGGCGGAGGAGTTGGAGGACGAAATCCTGCCCTGTGGGGGCCGGTGAGCCAGAGGAAACGGCCTTAGAGCCGGAAGCCCTGGCAGCGGGGACCGCCAGCGTGTAGCGGCTGCCTCGCTCACCGGCGATGGGTGTCCGTTTCAGCTTCTTCTCTCTTGTCAGCTTGCTGAGCGCCTTGGCGGCACGTCCCTTTCGCCCCTCTGCCGTCCATTGCCGCTCGATCTCCTGGCTCGTTGGCTTGCCTTGTTCCTTCACAAACGCCAGAACCGACTCTTCGCCGCTGATGGCGAACCTCTGTCGGCGGCGACCCCTCTTTGCAGGCTGCTCGACAGCACGATGGATGGAAACGCGACCGCGCCCGCTGCGATGCCAAGCGACCGATTCAGCAACTATCGCCGAGTGAGTTGCCGGTTCAACGCCATGAATGTCCTCCGCCGATCACTTCTCGAATGCTTCGACCTCGACCAAGTGCCGGCCGGTGTTGGCCGAGTTGCTCGTCATCATCACACGGATGTAACGTACCTGCCGCGGCTGGAAAACGCACGTGCAGCCGGCGGCCGTGGATAGTTGCTGGTTCTGCCGCTGATTGGCCAGCATTTCCCAGGTTGTGCCATCGGTCGAACCCTCGACGGTGAATCCGTAAGACCGTTGATCGCCGTAGAAACTGACTACCACGATCCGGCCGACGGTTGTTGGCTTCTCCAGGTCAACCTGCCACCACGCTGCCGGGCTGACGGTCACGTCCGTCGCCCAGTAAGCGTTCGTGTCGCGTGCGCGGCCGTCGTTGGCCAGCTTGGCCGGGTGCGGCGGCAGGGCATGTGAACAGGTGACCGGCTTGCCCGTTGTCAGGCTCACGGCCTCGGGCTTGTGGGCTTCCTCGATGATGGGGCGGTACTTGGCCAGGAGCTTCTGCGCGACCGCGACGCTCTCTCCGCTGGCGTTTGGCGCGTATTCGTCGGCGCCATGCGTCCACTGTTCCTCCCAAATGCGGATGTCTTTCTCGAATGCGCCGGCGTCGAACTGCTTACCGGAGGCGAGCGTCTGTTGCAGCCGGTCGAGGAACATTTCCCAGCGTTTCTGATGGAAGCCGCGGAGGAGGCCAGCCCATTGTTTGCGGGCGTAATCACGCAGGACGCTGTCGCGCGGGCCCCAGAGGGTGATCTGATTGCGCGCGTTCCACTCACATAGGCGGCGCTCATCATCACTTTGGGCCCAGCGTTTGGCATCGTCGAGCCAAGCGCCCAGGAGGAATTCCTGTCGCGTCGCCAGGAGCTGGTCGATGTCGCCGATCAGCTCGATGAATCGCTGGCTGGCGTGCTCCAGGGCGGTAGCATCCTTCCGCTCATACGCGGTCATCAGATCGGCGCACAGCGGGCCGCTGAGATTCGCCAACACCTGCCGCGCAACATCAACGAGGTCGTAGCGATAGCCATCGGCGTGCGCAAGATCCGGGGCGGCGTCAGCCAGGAGCTGCCAGGCATTCAGCAGTTCCATCGGGTCGTATCCCGGCGATCCCGCAACGGCCGGGAATCTGGGCCGGAGGGTGATGACCGAATCCGCCAGGCCGTGGGAGTAGGCGGTTTGGCGGAGGATGTCCCAGGCCTGTTGGGCTTTGGGATTGGGTTTGCCATAGCGTCGAGCGGCGTAATCGCGCACCCACTGGCTCGCATCGACCGCTCGCGTGCGCCAGGTCATTTCGGTCATCAGCTCGTAGTAGACGGGATTGTGGCCGAAGGCCTCCATCATCATCCCGATGCCGGTGAGCTTGCCGTGTTTGGGGTCGGCCAGGACGGTGGGGGGGGCATTGGCAACGGTGGCGAGGTTGCCGTAGAGACCGGTGACGCCGCCGAAGCTATGCAGAACGCACCAGACCCAGGGCTTGCCGTAAAAGGACTCGGTGCGGTTCCATGAGGGATTGGAATCACAGAATAGGTCAAGCAGCACCATCCGGTCATCCGGCACGGCGCCGAGCAGCGCCTTGGCCTGAGGCGGTTTCCAGAAATCCGGGCTGTTGACGAAGATCCAACCCTGCATGAACCAGATGGCCTGCGGATCGGCGGTGGCCATGCTCTGGTAAAGAGCCTTGCCCATGCTCGCCAGGAACGCCGGCTCGTTGCTGGGGGGATTCATCTCGATGAACGTGTCGGAGGCGTAAAGGTGATCGGTCCCAAACAGTCGGGTCTGTTCTTCGACGAATGCTTTGCCGATTTCGACGAAGGCCGGCGTTGTGGGATCGATGAAATAGGTGGGCTCGAATCCGGCCCAACTCGGCAGGCGCTGGAGCTTGAGGTCGGGGCGGACACGGTTGATGGCGGGACTGATATGGCCAGTGAAGCCCTGGAGGACAGGGGTCATGCCGAGTTCGCGCTGGCGGACGAGGATTTTCTGGCCCAATTCCAGATGGGTGTCGATCCAGCTTTGGGGCAGCGGCCCGCCCCAGCCATCGATGCAGCCCATCCAGCCGAAGGGCAAATAGCCGGGGCCGACGATGAATCGGCTGATTTCCGGGTCGGTCAGGCCCATTTTGCGGTACATGTTCTGCCAGACGGCTTCCTGGCCGGTGACGGCAAGGGGCGCGTTGATTCCGTTCAGCGCCATCCAATCGATTTCGCGCTGCCAGCGGTCCCAGTGCCAGAAGGCCATCGTGTAGCTGAAGGAGCAGTAGTTGAAGTAGTAGCGGTAGCGGTACGGGGTGGTGATGCGGGTCTTGGGTGCATCGGGCAGCGGGCGCGGCAGGTTGAGCTGGTTGCCGCACCAGGAGACGTGGGCGTTGCAGGAATACTTCAGGTACCAGTTGAGCCCCGAGGCCATTGCGATGCCGGTGGAGCCGCGGATCACGGGTTTGCCGTTGGCGGATTCGAATTCGAGAATATCGAGGCCCTCTTCCGGGGGGATTTGGACGAATTGGAACTCGGCGGCACGGTCGGCCAAGAGGCGGATTGCGAGGTCCGCGGCTGCTCTTGCAGCATCGGCGCGACCGATCTTGGATGTCCCGAGCAGCACAATTGCCGATACAAGCCACAGGACGCTCATTCGCATGTCCAGCCTCCTCCCTGCAGTGACTTAATCCACGGATGTACATCCGGGGCTTCCGTTGGCGGCTCTAATCCGCCTTAACCTGAACGGGTTTCTCTCCCCATTTCAGTTTCTGCCTTCGATGTCTTTCGCACGCTTCCCGGAACTGGCAGAGACCAGGCGATCATCTTCACCACTGGCGCCGAGTTCTTTGACCCCGGCGATCAACGGGAACGATATGCTCCAAATGGTTCGATTGCCACGATTGCCCACCTCCATCGTCCAAATCGATAGAGGAGATCCATCCGAAATGGTCACCGCTACCCGCACTTCCGCCGGATACTTCTCGCCGTTATCAAGTTGAAGTCCCCGCCAAACCATGTTCAGCCGAACCGCCCCGGACAACTTCGCGTTGGTATAGCCGAAACCGCCCCCGCTACGGGCGCTGTCAGTGTATGCCGACTTGCCCCCCGCAGCTTCCGCGCTCAACCCCCAGATCGTCTTGTATGCATTGGCTTTCTCCTGGCGAAGGTCCGAACCCGATCTCCGGTGGACGACCGACATCACCTGGCCTTTGCTCTTGGCAAACTGAAGCTTGATGAACTGGTTGCCAAGATGGATGCTGTCCCTATCCTCAGTGCTATACGTTCGCACCGTCTCACCCGCTATGCATGGTTCGCCGGCGCTTCCCATGAACAACAGCATTCCGACGGCTGCAATCCGCGTCCAAGAAAGTCGGCCCATCATGCGGCTCCTGCAGAATTAACACATCCTATGTTTGCGATAGATGCCACGCAGCAATTTCCTGGGGCAGGCTCGGCAGCCTATCACGCCAGCGTATACCTGCTTCCCCTCTCGCCCTTCAGCGGCGTCCTCTTCAGCTTCTTCTCCCTCGTCAGCTTGCTCAGCGCCTTGGCCGCACGTCCATTTCGCCCTTCTGCCTTCCATTGCCGCTCGATCTCCTGGCTCGTCGGCTTGCCCTGGTCCCTGACGAACGCCAGAACCGACTCTTCGCCGCTGATGGCGAATCTCTGTCGGCGGCGACCCCTCTTTGCAGGCGGCTCGGCAGCGGACGGCATTGCGGCTGGCTTGGGGCCAGGCTTGCGACCCGCCTTCACTCCGCCGAGGAGGCTATTGATCTGCTCCAGCGTCTTGTCGATGGCGGCAATGGCCTCGGCGTGTTGTTCTCGCTCATCGAGAAGCTGTTGAATGCGGTCGGTGAGGGATGCGGTCGCAGTGGGATGTGGCATTGAGTACCTCCTGTCTGTTGAATTGAAGAACCATAGCGTCAGTACATAGGGCAGGCAAGCGGATGCACATCGACGCATCTGGGGTACTTGTGGTGAAGGGCCGCGCAAAAAGAGATGCCCCGCCTGTTCTATTAAGGCTCAGGGGCATCATGTCAAATCATGCCTGCGGGCAGCAGGCGTTACTTCAATCTGCGTTATGCAGGGTCGGTTAGCAAACATTGGCTGGGGAAATCCGGCCGGTCCGTTGCCTCAGAAGGCAAGCTGCGCGGATTGTGCGGACTGGGGGCATCGCGGGCAACGTCGCGCTTGGACAGAGAGGCACCGGTCAGGCATCGGTGATCGTCCTCAGTATCTTCTGCCTCTTCTTGTCGTAGACATGTAGTTTCCCAGGCTGTTCGGCCTCCGTTCTCTTATGGGAGCCGTCACAGTAGGGCCAAGTTTGGCTCAGACCGCAGGCGCAGA
>JAPLNB010000279.1 GCA_026693085.1 Planctomycetota bacterium
GCCGTCACCTGGCTGAAACTCCGGTGGCTATCCAGGCCCACGTGTGATATCCTTGCATCATTCTTCACGGCTGTCTCCTTTGTTAAAATCACCACCGGACATTGTAATGTCCGGGGAGACAGCCTTTCATGGGATTACCGACGCGGCGTTTATTGGGCAGAGCGGGGGGTTGGCTTCTGGGACTCCGGTTGAGAACGCGACTGCTTCGACAGGTGAGCTGGCGATGGCAGTGCAATCGCAGCAGAGGAAAGATCCGCGGGCTACGTTGCTGATGGAGTTGTTCTCGGCAGAGCCGATTTCGGTTTACTGGTTAGCGCGTTCCTGAGTCGGCCGCCCAGACAGCGCGAATCGCGTCCTCGTCGCCGAACCCATTGGGAACCGCCGGGCTTGGATTATTGGCAAAGTACCAGCGGATGTCCGGGGACCTGGCGGTGCGGCTGCCGGGCATTTGGAGATAGCCGTTGGGGTCGGTCTTGCGCACCCAATCCCAGGCGTACCGCAGCCAGTCAGCGCGATACTGCTTGCTCTGATGGGCAAACCAGGTGATTTCGTCATAACCCCAGACCCAAATGCCACCCGCTCCTGGCCGCCCCGGCGTCCGGCTGACGCCCCAGTTGTCGATCTCCACCAGGTAGGGCAGGTGGTCGCATTTCCAGCCGCTGAAAGTCAAGCCGCCCTTGCTCTTGTTATAAATGCCGTCGGAAAAGCCCACCTGCAAGATCGCATCTTGCGGCTTATCGGGATTCTCCTTGATCCGCAGCGGAAAAGCATGGAAATCCAGGAGCAGTCGCCCGTCATGCACCAGGCCGCCGCTGGGCGTGTGGCCATTGCACAGGACCATGTGCCTGCGGGCGTGCTTGGCCGCGTAACTGCGGACCAGGGTCAGCAGGTGATCCCAGTGGGCGTTGTCGCGGTCGTTGCCGTTCATAATCTCCACCTGCCCGAAGTGGATGGCTTCAAAGCCGATGTCGATGTAGGACGCCGCCTGATAATAGAACCAAAGCTGAGTTTCCAGCCGGCTCACATCGGGAACCTGGGCGTTGCCCATAGGCCGGCGTTGTCCCAGGGGGTAGATGATGTTGTTGTAGATGAAGTTCCTTTTCTCCACCGGCTGCCCCAGGTCGGTGAATACCCAGTCCGGCACGGCAATCTGCTCCACCCGCGGGCCAACAGTCTCAAACACACAGGCTTCGAGGATCATCTCCGGATCGGCCGCACGGGCCTTGGGAACCTGCTGGCTGGCCCGCTCGATATTGGCCAGGAAATTGTTCTCGGCGCCCCAGAGGCAGAGGCTTCGTCCGGCATATTTCGCGCCGATGCTCTTGAGCATGCGGATGTTGTCATCCAGGTCGCCCCTGCCGTTGAACACGCCCTCCACCGAAATCGAGCGGGACAGGTAATTTCCCAGCGTCTTTCGCGAGATGGTGCCGTCGAAGCGATAGTCGCGAGGCTCCGACTTGGCCTGCGCGGGCCGCGTTTTCGGAAGTGGAATTTTCCGATCCGATGATGCGACGACAGACGGCTCCGATTTCAGTCCGACGCTGTTCACGGTGATGATGGCGTAGGTGTGTTGTTCTCCGGGCTTGGTCGAAGTGTCGAGGTACCGCATCTCCGGCATGGGCTGACTCGGCGTATCGTGATAGGTCATGGACTGGAACAACGGACGGCCGAATCTGCCCGCAGGTTTCTGCGGCACTTTGGCCAGTTCCTGCCCATCGCGCAAGACGATGAACTGACTGATGCCGCTCTCGAAATCCGCTTCGGCGTTCCACACGATTTCCGTCCCCTGATCGGCCTTAAATGAAGCCTGCACGTTGAAAGGGGCGGGCGGCGAAGTGGCATCGCCAACGGCGCCGGTCTTGACGTATTCCATCCAGGCCTTGGCGACCGCTTCATTGGGCAGCCAGACCGCCTGATTGGAATTGCCCTTGAACGCGGCCGCCGGCTGGGCCTCATCGCCCAGCAGCGGCGCGAGCCAAGCCTGGCTCATGTCCACCGGCTTGAGCGCCTGATCTTTGCTACCTTTGTCCGGCAATCGCATCGCCAGACAGGCATCGAGGAAGGGGATGGCCAGGTAGCGGGAGTCGCCGCACTCGTGGCCGGTGCGCGGGTCAGGCGCGAAGCCAATTGGAGCGCCGTTGAGGCGGAATTCTCGGAAGGTGGCCAGGGTGCCGGTCCACGGGCCAGCGTTCTTTTCCTTCACGCCGGGGTTGCACAGGGTGGGGACCGCATACGCGGCCGCGGGGATCTCGGGTTGGGGAAACTCCGGCTTGGTGCGAAACATGGCGGCCGATCCGGAGCGCAGCCAGACCGCCAGCACACGGTCGGGATGAAGGGTGGTCATGACATCGGACCAGATGCCCCCGCCGGAATGTCCCCACAACACCCAGGGAACGCTCTTGAGTTCGGCATGGCCCGACATGGCGGCCAAGTCGCCCAGGGCCTTGAGGAACATTTTTTCCGAGCCCCTGCGCGGATCGAACCAAAGTTCCGAGCCCCCGGGAGAGAGATCGATTTTCTCGTTGAGCACATGGTAGCTGGGGCCCAGCAGGGCGCAATCCCATTTCTTGGCCAAAGCCTGCCAGTGCAGGTCATAGGCGGCGGTGGAACCCTCCTTGGAGGCGGTGGTACCAGCGCCGTGCTGATGGACGACGATGCCGCGCAGACGCGCGGTGCCGTCGGGGAGCCACAGGGTGTAGGTGACGGCCACCTGCAACTCGCCCGGGGCGGTTGAAGCCGGATAGTCAACCTTGAAATAGGGGCCGGCCCCACGCGACATTCCGGCAAGACACAATACGCAAGTAAGAATGGAGGCCAGCGGTACGCGCCTCGTCCACCCCCTGGCGTGCTTACTTTCCCCGTTCACGACCGACTGCGTGTGGATGTCCATATTTGCGCCTCGATGAGAACCTGTAACTTCGCCAAGCCGTTCAAATCGCCTGCTTCGTAATGAAGTCCACGATGGGCTTCGGGTGCCTTGGTGCGGATGTAAAGTGCCGCTCGCCTTCCTTGATGATAATCCTGATTTGCCCGCCGAGCTCCTTGTATCGATTCTCAACACCGCGCGTGTTGTTCAACTGGGGGTCGAGGCTGCCGCCCAGGTGCAGAAGCGGCACGCCGGCTTTGGCCAATGACGCCAGATTATCCAGAGGCGACTGCGACAGTCTACTGCGCAGGACGGGATTCTCGGTCGGATGGCTGCATTTCCTGCACGAGTCGGCAAAGGGCGGAGAGGCGTTCTGCGGTTTTCGCCAGAAATAGCAGGCGGAACCCTCGAGAGTGGCAGTTCCAGACCTGCTGGTATCTCTTATACCGCGGGCTGCGAAAGTACCCCTGGTAGTTGAGGATTTTCTGCCGTATGTCCGCGCAACCGCGTCCAGGGCTGGCCAACGTCTGGCTGCCCCTATCCACCTCGAGAAAGAAGAGGACCGCCTTCTGTTGGGCCGCGTGGGTGATGGACAGCACTCCGTCGGGGGTGAAACCGACGGGCTTTCCGTCGGGTTTCTTTTCTGGCACATGATCGAAGATCATGGGCCGATCCGCTTGGTGGCGCCCGAGGAACGGCGACATGGGCGACAGAAAGAGCGTCTTGAGCGTGGCGCAATCTTCGGCACGTGGGGCCCATGCAGCCAAAACCAGTTGGCCAGCAGTTGGTGATCGACGCAATGGATGGCATCTACCATGACCCGGGCATCGGGTATTTGGAGGCCGAGAATGCGGCGGTCGCGAAGCACCACGGCCCCCTCGGCGGCCAGGGAGATGAGCTTTTCCGGCTGGCCGCGTTTCCGCCCGAAACGGCTTTTCGTCGCATGGATCAATTCGGCGTCCTCCACGTGCTGGATACGCCTGTGCATTCCAACGACGTTTCGGGTCCCGCCGGCAAGGCTGCCTTTTGCAGCCGGAAGCTGGCCAGAGTAAGTGATTGCCTACCTCCGGCGTGCTGGCCCGATGTGTTCCGCGTTGATCCGGTTGCGTGCGACAGCCCAAGCCATCTTGAACAGCAGGCCGGCATCCATCGCAATCGCAGCCGCCTGCACGCACATCTTCCAGTCACTTCGCACTTTGGTTTTCCTCCGCAGGAATCGCCGACTTTACTCGTTCAACTGTTGGTAGGCGAGAACGAACGGCGGCCGCCATCGAACACTCGCGTGGCTGAATGGAATGAGATCTGTCGCGGGCAGTTGACCGAGTGTGTATGCCCGGTCGCGGCAGGCCGCAGGTTTGACTTCACTGATGAAAGGGATTGATTATGACCAACTTCTGGAAAGCCCTGAGTGTCGGGGCCTTGGCTTTGGCGTTCGCTGCACCGACGATGGCAGCCACTCGCGATCGCAAGCGCGATGGTTCATGTGGTGGTACACCCGCGAGACAAGCCGACCGCAAGCAGGATGGGACCGGGCAGGCGCAAGCCAAGAAGGCCCAGCAGCGCAAGCGAGACGGCACCGGGAGCGGCCAGCGCACCGGGCAGCAGGATCGCAAGCGGGACGGAAGCTGCAAGTAGCGAGTTGCTGATGCCGATCAGTCGGATGGTATTGGACGCTCCGGTGCCATCCTTTGCTTTTTTCCATAGGAGCATCTCATGTCTCATCTGAAGCCTATCGTTGTCGTTCTGTCGGTTGCCATGCTCATTGCCGCCAGCGCCTCGGCTGCGAGATCCAAGCGGCAGCGCGGGGCGAGAAGTGAGTCGCAGGCCAACGCCACTCGGCTGGATGACCCGGCGCAGAAGGCGATCCTGGCTGCGCTCGACGACGAGCGTGAAGCCAAGGCCTTCTACAAAGCAATCATCGCCAAACACGGTGAAATTCGGCCCTTCTCCAATATCGTTGAGGCCGAAGCACGGCACGAGTCGGCCCTTGTGGCGCTGGTGGAGAAGTACGACATCAAGACGCCCGCGGACCGTTGGGCATCGCGCAAGGTGGATGTGCCGGAGACGCTGCCCGCGGCCTTTCGTGAAGCCATCAAGCTCGAGCGCGAGAATGTCGAGATGTACGACGGATTCGTGAAGTCCATCCAGCAGGAGGACATTCGCAGCGTCATGAACCAACTGCGCTGGGCGTCTCAGGAAAGACATCTGCCTGCCCTGGAGCGGCATGCCGGCGGCGGACCGGGACGCGGCCCGGGTGCGACCGGGCAAGGCTCGGCGGGACGTGGCATTGGCGGTTGCTGTCCGGCGTGCGGCCGTAACGTCGATTCGCCGGCAGGACAGGGACGGGGAGCGGGTTGGAGCGGCGGACCGGGGTGCGGCCGTGGCATGGGCTGGCAAGGCGGGCGAGGTGGTGGATGGCAGGGAGGACAAGGACGCGGCCAAGGTCCTGGCTGGCGTGGTGGACGGACCGAATAGAAGGCACGCTGGGCGCCGAGACCTTCGCAGGCAAGGTGATCCCATGAAACGCAATACGCTCAACTTCCTCATCGATCTGGTCTCGGGGTTGGTCCTGCTGGGGATGATCGTGACGGGATTGGTCATGCGCTTCGTGTTGCCCCCGGGCAGTGGTCGGGCCAGAGCTCTCTGGACCTGGGGCCGGCATGATTGGGGAGATGTGCATTTCTGGCTGGCGGTGGGGGCCGGGGCGCTGCTGCTGGTGCATGTTGCGCTGCACTGGCAGTGGTTTTGGGTGACGACGGTGCGACTGGTTCGCCCAGGCAGAGGGGCACAGGCCTATCCTGGAGATATGGGCCGGAACCTTGCCGGGGCCGCTCTAATCGTGTTTCTGATCGGGCTCTTCGCCGGGTTCGTGTGGCTCGCTCAGGCCAATGTGAAGGCGACCGGCGAAGGCGGGGAGCGCCGAGGGCGCGGCGAAAGTGCGCAGGCGGTGCAGAGTGGAAGCAGTCGGGAAGATGAGCGCCAGTCCATCCGGGGTTCTATGACGCTGGGCGAAGTGTCAGCGGCCAGCGGAATACCAGTGGAGAGCCTGCGCACAAACCTGGGCGTGCCGGCCGGCGTTTCACCCGATGAGCGCCTGGGGCGATTGCGTCAGCAGTATGGATTCACGATGGATCGGGTGCGGGAGATCGTCGCAGCAAAGCAAAAGGAAGGCGGCGGTTCCGCCCGTAAGTGAGCGGAGACTCGGCAATCCCAGCCGCCCTTACTCCTGGCCTCTGCCCCCGCGGAAGCCGCCGGTCGAAGCGGGACCGCGCCCCGCCGGAGGACCGAGCCCGCGGCCCTGGCCTCCCTGACCGCGTCCGATGCCATCCGGACCTTGCCGCCAAGGGCCGTTGGGTCCCTGCCGAATGCCTTCGGCGCAGAGGCCGAACAAACGCCGCTGCTGATCCTTGGTCAGGTGATGGCGCACGGCCAGCAGGTAATCCGCCACGCGGCGCTCCAGGTTGGCGTCGGCGACAATCAGGGCTTCCAGCTTGGCGCGGATGGATTCATCAGTGGCGTCGGGATCATCCAGCGTAACCGCCAGATCCGCTCGTTTGTCCGCGAGTGCCTCGCGGAGGGACTTGAGGTTCTCGGCGAAGGCCGGATCGTGCTGCTGGATCTCCACTCGCTGGCTGGCTGGCACTTGCAACCAGTCCATCAGGGTCTGGGTGGCGCTGTCGGAGGCTATGGCCGGGTTGGAGGTAGGCCGCGTGGCCACGCTGGTGGCGTAAGCACCCACGCCGACAATTGCGGCAACAAGCAGCCCCAGAATGGTTTTCCGCATGGTCATGATTAGCCTCCCTGGACAGGGCTGTCCGGCGTTGCATCCATCGAGAACACGAAATCGAACGCGCCCAGGTCGCCGCCCAGCGCATCCAGTCCGACCTTCTGCGCCATCTCCTCGGTGGAAACAACGGTGCCGGACGGCATCGGCCGGGATGGGTGGAATGGCTGCCGGCCCAGCGTCCAACCGATGCCCGCCGCCACGAGGATGGCGGCCGCAATCCCACTGCGGGCATACCAACGACGGTGGATCGATTCACGGCTGGCAGCCGCCAGGATGGCTCCTGTCAGATCGCGCGAGGGAAGGGTGGGTTCCCATTGACCGAGCTGATCCCAAGTAGCTTGGAGGGACCGGTGTAGGTTGCGGCAGGCATTGCACTCCGCCAGATGGGCCAGCACGAGATCCCGCTCAGCATCAGGTAGCTCGCCAGTGAGCAGTCTCAGTATTTTTGTCTCATTGGGACACATGGTTCTCTCTAGTGTAACGACCAAGGCAGGCATTTCCTGCCGTGTTATCCTCATTCCGTCGCCCACACCTGAAGTCGCTGTCGAAGTTGCGCGTAGGCGCGGACCAAGAGCGACTCGATTGCAGATTCGGTCCAGCCGGTACTTTGGGCAATCTGGGCATGGTCCAACCGCTCAAAACGGTGCAGGACCAGGGCAATCCGCTGGCGTTCGGGCAATGCCGCGATTTCCCGGCGGACGGCATCGATGGACTCCTGGCGGCGCAGAGCTTCATCGGGTGCGGGGCTAGTTGATGCACAGGTCGGCTCATCGGGCAATGCGGCCAGCCGGGGACGCTTGGCATGGTCCAGGCATAAGTTCACGACGATCCGGTACAGCCAGGTGGAGAAAGCTGCCGTCGGCTTGTAGCTGGCTGCACGGCGATAGAGCCGCAGGAACGCGTCCTGGGCCATGTCGTCGGCGACATCCCACCGTCCAGTGAATCGGCAAGCCACGCGGCGGGCAAGGTCCTGATGCCGTTTCACCAGTATTGCCAGCGCACTCATGTCGCCCCGGGCCATATCCGAAGTGGATGGCTGATCCCTCGGCAACAAATGCATGCTCCGAGTATTTTTCACGGCCTCAGTGTACCTCAACGGGAGACATCGCACGATGTTCAGTCGTCCCCGCCGCTTGGGCTGCGTCTTCCATGGCCATCGTGGATTGGGGCAGTCCGTGGCCGGGTTTGTTGGAGTAGATCAGCCAGTAGGCGATCGGGATGACGAAGAGTGTGAAGAGCGTCGAGGCAAACAGGCCGAAGATCAAGGACCACGCCAGCCCGGAGAAGATCGGGTCGATGATGATGGGCACGGCGCCCAACATCGCCGCGCCGGCCGTCAGCAGGATCGGTCGCAGTCGCACCACGCGACTCTCCATGATCGCCTCAAAGAGCGTGCGGCCGCGAGCCAGCGATAGGTGGATGAAGTCCACGAGGATGATCGAGTCGCGGGTGACGATGCCGGCCAGGGCGATCA
>JAPLNB010000280.1 GCA_026693085.1 Planctomycetota bacterium
CCCGATCCGTCCACGGCAATGCCAAGCCCATAGTCCCAGTTGCTGCCGCCCAGATACGTGCTCCACAGATGCCCTCCGGAAGGGCTCACCTTGGCCACAAAAGCGTCAGAGGTGCCCCCGTTGAAGCTCGTGTCGAACCCCCCGCTGGTCCAGCCGGAGGACCACGTCTCCCCCGTCACCAGCACATTCCCTGAGCCGTCCACGGCAACGCCATGGCCCCAGTCATCGCCACTGCCGCCCAAGTACGTGCTCCACAGATGCCCTCCGGAAGGGCTCAGCTTGCCCACGAATGCGTCCTGGTCGCCGTTGTAGCTCGTGTCGAACCCGCCGCTGGTCCAGCCGGCGGAGGACGTCTCCCCCGTCACCAGCACATTGCCCGATCCGTCCACGGCAATGCCAAGCCCATAGTCCCAGTTGCTGCCGCCCAGGTACGTGCTCCACAGATGCCCTCCGGAAGGGCTCAGCTTGCCCACGAATGCGTCCTGGTCGCCGTTGTAGCTCGTGTCGAACCCGCCGCTGGTCCAGCCGGAGGACTCCGTGCTCCCCGTCACCAGCACATTCCCCGATCCGTCCACGGCAATGCCAAGCCCATAGTCCCAGTTGCTGTCGCCCAGGTACGTGCTCCACAGATGCTCTCCGGAAGGGCTGAACTTCCCCACGAAAGCGTCTGCCTCGCCGCCGTTGTAGCTCGTGTCGAACCCCCCGCTGGTCCAGCCGGAGGATTCCGTGTACCCCGTCACCAGCACATTGCCCGAGCCGTCCACGGCAATGCCTTGGCCACTGTCATACCCGCCGCCGCCCAGGTACGTGCTCCACGCCAAGTCCAGCTCGATATCCACATTCGTCACACTGACGACAAAGTCCTTCTCCGTCCACAGTCCCCCCTGGTCCGTCGAGCGAATCCGGATGCTGTAGCTGTTCTTGGCCTCGTAGTCGAACGCCGCCGCCGTCTTCAGCGCGTCCCCCGTGATCGTAAACGCGCCCACGTCGCCGCTCACCAACGTGTAAGTGAACGTGTCCCGCGCGTCCGGGTCCACCGTGCTCAGCATCCCCACTGCCGCCCCCACTGGCTGGTTCTCCAACACGCTCCCATTGGATAGCGACAGGTCCGTCGGCGACCTGTTGACGTTCCCGTCGCTGATCTTCGCCACGAAAGCGTCCCCCCATTCGCCACCGTTGTAGCTCGTGTCGAACCCGCCGCTGGTCCAGCCGACGGAGGACGTCTCCCCCGTCACCAGCACATTGCCCGATCCGTCCACGGCAATGCCAAGCCCATAGTCCCAGTTGCTGCCGCCCAGATACGTGCTCCACAGATGCCCTCCGGAAGGGCTCACCTTGGCCACAAAAGCGTCAGAGGTGCCCCCGTTGAAGCTCGTGTCGAACCCGCCACTGGTCCAGCCGGAGGACCACGTCTCCCCCGTCACCAGCACATTGCCCGATCCATCCACAGCAATGCCAGTGCCCCCGTCACCGTTGCTGCCGCCCAAGTACGTGCTCCACAGATGCGCTCCGGAAGGGCTCAGCTTCGCCACGAAAGCGTCCTGGTCGCCGTTGTAGCTCGCGTCGAACCCCCCGCTGGTCCAGCCGGGGGAATACGTCCACCCTGTCACCAGCACATTGCCCGAGCCGTCCACGGCAATGTCATGGCCCTCGTCATCGTTGCTGCCGCCCAGGTAGGTGCTCCAAGCCAACTCCGGATCGATCACCAACTCCCGCCCCGCATCCCACGCCCCCGTCACCTCAAACCCATACGAACTCGCCCCCACCACCACAAACCGCCCCGCCACCTCCACCCGCCTCCCATCAATCTCCTGATAAATCACCGGCGTATCATCCACCAGCCGCCCCCGCCCCTCCCCCAAATCCACCACCAGCGACCCATCCTCGCCCACCGACAACCCGCCAATCCCATCGTATCGCAACTGAATCTGCTGGTAATCCCCGCCCGGCGCGACGTGGAACTCATACTTCATCGCCCCGCGCTGCCCCGCCATCCGCAGATCAACCCCCGCATAAAGCCCCTCATACGCCACCGCCCCATACCCCGCCACATTCGACCGCCAATTGGCCTGCTCCCCAACAAAATAATTAAAAACCGTCTCCGCCCGATCCTCCCCCGCAGGCCGAACCCGGTTCGCCCCCTCAAACCGCAGCGAAAACGCCGTGCTCTGAATCCCCGCCTCAGCCGACGCCATCGAGCCCGCAATAGGATCAGTCTCTGCGCCAGAGGTTTCCGGCTGTCCCCGCGACAGCCGAAAATCCACCCCCGCATCCCGAAACCCAATCGCGCACCCCGCCCCATCAAACCCATACCGAACCCCCTGATCCGCCCATTGCCCCGCGTTTTCCACAAACACCGCCGGCGAGGCATTGAACAACTCGATGCTCGGCGCTGCATCCGACAGCAGCACCCGCGACTCCAACGCCTCGGCACTGCACCGGGGCAAAGCCCCCATAACGGCCTTGGCAACCGCAACTCGACCCCGGACTCGCTCGCCGTGACTGCCGTAGCTCGTCTTCAGACACGCCAGCAAATTCCCGAGAGACATACCCTACTCCTTGCCCTCAAGGCGACAATGCTCCCAAATGAGTCCCGAAAACGCCATCGCCAAGGGACTGTTAAGATCGACCCACTGTCGCTATTCCCCCTCATCGTGCGGCCAAGCCCGTTTGCGACGTGCCGCCGAGGGGATCGCTATGAACAAATGTAACCCGCTACAGCAAAAAGACAACACAATTCGAGCCACAAATTGCCACATGAGCAGTGCCGGGGGCCACTGCCGATCACCGGGTTTGCCAAAATCAATCGGGAATACACAGTCCTGGGTCTTCAAGAGCGAATCCGCATCCCGAAGGATCGATATTGCCGAGTTTCTGGAATGGTGCGTTGGCTGTGGCGTCGATCCCAAGAATGCCTTCGCCGACCTTGTGAAGATGGGCCGTTGAGGAGACTCGGGAAATTGGCGGCAAACAAGCGTGAAGTGCCCCCCTCCACCATCGCTCAGCTCACCCGCGTAATCATACCGCCGATGACCTGGCCGTTTCGGAGGATGACAATGCCCTCACGGCCGCAAAGGCTCTCCCAGGTCCAGAGCGGAGAACAGAACTCCCTGATTTCGTCGCCAGGCTGGATCTGAGCTTTGAGCTTTTCCCACTCTGGATCGTCGATGTGTCCGTAGGGACAGCCTCCACGCAAATACTTCCGCTCAACTTCCTCAACGGAAATGACTCGTTCACCTGGCTCGAATGGTCGGAACATGATCGCCTCCTGGACAGCCCACCTCGCACCAGCATCGGCTTCACGCCGGCGTAAGCCCCCGAACCGCCGAATGAAGGAATCGGCGTTGGGACGCGGGGGAATTGTCTTGACAGTTCGCTTCTTATAGGTGGCGTCTGATGGGGGTGCTGCGTAGACTAGGTGTGGCGCTACGTAGGCGAGGGCTCTGGTGTTGGCGCCACAGGGCATCAAGATCGTTTGACATCTTTGGAGGTTACAGCCATGAGGAAGTGGATCACCGTGGGTCTGGTGGCTCTGGTGTGGGTTGGTTCGGCACGGGCAGAGGTGAAGCTGTTTGCGAAGTACGATTGGAAGGATGGGGCGAAGGATGTGGCGGGGGGGGCGATTCGGCATGACGGGGTGCTGGCCCCGGATGCGTCGATCGTGGACGGGAAGCTGGTGGTGGACCGGTGGGATGGGGTGACATTGGGGAAGATACCGGAACTGAACGGGGCGAACGAAGCATTGTTTCGGTTTGAGGATGTGACATTCGATCGGTTTGACGATCTGGGGTCGCAGCGATCGAGCAGCTATCCTGTGTTTCTGGGGGATGGGATGAAATGGTGGGCGGCGGCATACTTCACGTTCTTGCCGGAGTCGGAGTTGGGGCTGAAGACGCGGCTGGTGTTCAATATCGGGGGCTTTCGCGGGGGGGCGGCGTTGACGGCGGAGGTGGCGGATGAAGTGGTCACTCACTTTGACAGCATCGAGTATCGCCTGAACGGCAATGCGCCGGTGAACGAGCGGTTTGCCATCCGGTGGAATGACGGGCCGTGGGTTGTGGGTGGCACGGGAGACGATTGGGCGAACAGCATTCCGGTGACGGAACTTGTGCGGATTAACAATGGCGCGTCAGCGGACTGGGACCCGATGTGGGGGTCGATGGGGACGGTGTCGCTGTCCAGCAATGTAGTGGTGCCGGAGCCGGGGGTGTGGGGGGTTGTGGGAATGATGGGAATGGCGCTTGGCGTGAGGCGGAGGAGGCGGACAAAGGTGGATTAGATTTCCGTCGGATCAGCAGGCTGACGGCGGCCGGGAGACGGGCCTTCGACTCGCAAGCAGAGCTTCCGAGCGAGTATGAGTTGATCTTCCCCGTTGATCGCCGTCATACTGCGCCGTCTCCCGCCCCTCGATGGGTGAAAGAACGGGTGATTCTCGTTACGAGGATGCCGTGGTTCATGATGGTCTCGTTTCTGGAGCCGAACCATCTTCATGCAAAGCCATGCCGACGATCTGCGGCAGCACGTCGCCACCCTTGCCTCGAATAGACCAACTTACTCGGCTGCTGAAGGCCGTGGCTTCCGGCTCCAGGAACTATCGCAATAGGGAAAGCCTCGATCTTGGCACCCGTTGAACCGCCAGAGTCCGACACAGCTGAATGGCGGGAAAGGATAGAACCCCACCGCCGACAACTGGCACTGGGGCTTTCACGGCATCTTCGCACGGGAACTGCACAGGATTTGCACGGGACTTGCACAGGAATACCCCCTGGTTTTGCTTCCCCGCGATACATTTGCATGAAGACACGCGCGGGCCATCCGAAACCCTGCTATACTTCAGTTCTTCATCGGCGGCAGTGGCATCGTCATGCGATTCGTGCTCCTCATCTTCGCCGCATTCCTCATGGCCGGATGCCGGCATGCCGAGCCCGTCTCTGAATTCGACACCGATCGCCAGCACCGCGTCGATCTGCTTGATCCGCGCGAGCACCACACTTCGCGGGACGGGGTGCTTCGGGTCATGGGGCCGGCCGATGCGGTCAGTATGGACGAGCAGGCGTGGGCCTATCACTGGCGAACCTACAGCACGATGGGTCCTCTGCTCAGCACCAACTGGCCGTTGCCACGCCGTGATTACGGGAATACCGGAGAGATGAAGTTCCACCTTCTGCTTCTGGAGTTCGACGCCGGTGGCCTGCTGATCCGAAAGCATGTTTGGTCGGCAATCGAGTCGTCCGCGGGCCTCCCCGCCACGCGGGACGTTTTGGAGCAGTGGCACACGCCACCCACCTCGTCGCCTGCCACATCGCCGGTGCTTCCGTCGAGGAATCCGTGATCGGCTCGCAAGTCGAGCACACCAGACCAGCCACCCCTGGGGCCTCCTCGTCCTCCTCCTCACCACCGTCATCAGGGCGCACCGACCCCCATCAAAGGGGTTCCCGGCGACTTCAGGATCCTCGGAGAACCGCCGTCACCGTGGCAATCCGAACCACTCGCCTGCGGCTCGTTACGGGCTTCGCCCGTTTCGGATGTCCGAACTGCGGGCTGTCAACCGACTCACTCGGCTTCGCCTCGCTCGAACACCAGCCTCGGTTGACACCCCGACATCCAGCCGGGTTCTCTTCTTCAGTTCATGTCTTGGTATGAAACCAGTCAGCAAGGTGAATGTGATGGTAAGAATCATCGACCGTGTACCAACACGGTCGGCAATATACGGTCCCACAGGTGGTTCTTTGCTTCTCGCTGTGAAGTTGTTCCTTGCCCCCAAGAGACAATGGTGCCCTTCTGGATCAAAGGGTGCCCATTGCGGTTTGATTTTGATACGTGGTTTGTTGCCGCTCTCATCTGCCGACCACTGGCAAGCCCCATCTGATGGGACCCCCGAGCCAAAAGTGCGCAAGACGCTCGGTGAGCCTCTCTCCGTTGCTTTTCGGGTGCAACATCGGCAGGGCTCATGGTGCTCCTCTGGTTACCCAGGCTCGACACACGTTCGGCGTATCAGCAGCCGCCTGTTGCACCTGGTTCAAGGCTATGGCTCCAATGCTGAGTGATAGCGACCACATAATCATTGGGACGAAAGACATCATGGTAATTCCTCCGTGAAAAGACCATCGAACAGACAGGGGCGTACATGCAGAATGATCGGAAACCGCTGAAGGCATCCGTGAGCAGAAGCATTGTCCCAAAGCCAAGGACCGGCCGGATTGTCGTCCAGAACGTGGCATTTTCTGTGGTTGGGGAACGGGACACAGGCTGGTACTGCGTCGGAGGTGTAGTAGAATCGTCAAATGTCGTCCACGGCGGTCGTGGGCCAAAGAGAATCCCGGTTGGTATGATGTCAGCCTACCGGATCTCACAACGCAATTCAGGAGGAACATATGACCGATTCCACCCGCAGAGAGTTTCTGAAAGCCACTGCGGCCGGAAGTGCCATTCTTGCCGCCAATTGGGCTGCGCACTCCGCCCTCGCCGCCGAAGCCGACCAATCCTGGTCCAAGCTCGCGCCCGCCAAGATCTACAAGGTCTACGCCGGCCGCACCGGCGATGACTACCTCACCCGCCCCACCGCGGAAATCGAAAAGTTCGAAAAATACTTCGCCGATCTCCAGAAGAAACTCGGCGATGTCGAGTTTATCGGCGGCGATCTGGTCCCGCCGGCCGAAACCGCCGATGTCGCCGAAAAACTCAAGAACGCCGACGCCCTCATGATCGTGCATCTGTCGGGCCACGGCGGCGATGCCCCCGTCCTCAGCAAGCTCGTCGACGTTGGCCTGCCCACCGCCCTCTTCTCCCAACCCTTCAGCGGGCACGGCTGGATGTACTTTCCGCAATGGCGCAGGGACGGCAAACGCGTCATCCTCCTGCCCACCAGCGACTTCAGCGAGCTCGACCAAGCCGTCGGCCTCTTGCGCGTTCCCGCCTGGATGAAACAAAGCCGTATCCTTGTCATCGGCGCCCCGCAAGGCACCGCCGCCGCCCGAAATGCCGAGCAGGTCAAGCAGAAGCTCGGCGTCACCTGCATCCCCGTCACAAACGACCGCGTCATGGAGGTCTTCCAATCCATCGACCCCAAGGCCGCCGAAGCCGAGGCCGAAGACTATTGGCTCAGCCAGGCCAAGAAGATCGTCGAGCCAAAGCGCGACGAGATCATCGCCTCCGCCCGCCTCTATCTGGCCATCAAACAACTCATGATCGCCGAAAAGGCCCAAGCCGTCACCAGCAGCCACTGCATGGGCGATCCTCGCGGCTGCCTTACCTTCAGCAAACTCAACGACGAGGGCTTCGTGGGCGCCTGCGAAGGCGATGTCGATTCCACCCTCACGATGCTTATCTTCGCGTACGCGTTCCATGTTCCCGGATTCATCACCGACCCCGTCGTCGATACCTCCAAAAACGCCCTCATCCACTTCCATTGCACTTCGGCAACGAAGATGGACGGCCCCTCCGGCAAACGCCTCCCCTTCACCATCCGCAATCAGACCGACACCAAGGGCGGCGCGGCTCTGCAGGTCGAAAACCGCGTCGGCCAGGCCGTCACCTGCGCCAAGCTCGTTGACCTCGAAACGATGGTCATCTCCCCCGGCAAGATCATCGAAACCAGCACCGACCCCCTGGCCTGCCGCACTCAGTTCACAACCCGCGTTCCCGACGCCAACCGAATGTTCCTCAATTGGGGCGCCGACGTCGTCAAGGGCGGCGTGATGACGCTCTTGCACCGCGTCATTTTCTACGGCGATCACATGCAGTCCGTCCGCCGTCTTGGCGATCTCATGGGCTTCAAAGTCATCGAAGAAGGCGGCGTCGCCTGAACCTTGCGGTGGGTGACTCTCGCCGGATATCTGGCACTTCGAGCACTTCTCCCTCTCCCGGTACTCCGGGAAAGGGTTGGGGTGAACCCTGATGAGCGGCAGGGGCATGGGGACTGCGGCGGGCGTTGGGGCGTGCCGGGCGACCGGAGGCCAACAGGGCTTGAACCGGCCCAGCGGTGGTTGTCCCAGGAGCTTCCTGCGTTGGTTCTCAGCGTCGTATTGCCGACGCTGTTCCGCGACAACCCGATCCCATTCCTCATGGATCGCGGTGAACTTGGCGATGCAGGCTTCCCCTTCACCCCTGGTGCCGAGATACTGCGTCGAGCGGATTCGTTTCTTGCTCGTGAATCCGTTCTCGTCGGTGGCGGTGATCTCGTGGTAGCCAACGTACGACAAGAACCGCTCGCTTCCTTTATGCCAGAAGATCCCCGGCGTGTTGCAGGTTGGCTCTACCAAGTTCGTCAATTAACGGCATATTCAACCTCTGACCTGACCCAACCGGCTCTTGCGACGGTTGGGGCATGGGATTCACACTACCGAATTGTCGGGAAGGTTGGGAAAAGCAAATGGCGAAGGCTGAGGGATTGTGGGCTGTTAGTCCTACAACGCTAACGCCATCGAATTCTGCTACAGAACCGCGTGGGAAATTGAGAAATCAGCCATTTGCGTGTCCACTAGCGTTGTGGGATTAGATCAACCCACTGCTGCTATTCCCCTCATCGCCCAGCCAAACCCGTTTGGGACGTGTTGCCGAGGGGATAGCTACGGACAAATGTACTCCTCTACAGCAAAAAGGCAACATAATGGAATCGAAAAGATGCCATAGGGGCAGTTTGGGCGTCCCCCGGGCGTTGTACGTCAGAACCACGTGTGTGCTCATATGCGGACAAGGAATTCCAGCCTCCGCCCACTTCTTCCCTCAACCCTATCCCCTTGCTCAGCCGTACATCGGCCAGTAGTCTCTTCGCGGGGAACCAGGAGAAATAATCATGCCCAAGATCTCATCGTCCTCCCTTGCCGACCGTATCCAACAGCTTCTCAATGAACGAGAACAACACGCCGACGCGACCGCGCATCTCGAAGACTGCAGGGCCGAACCATGTCCTCTGTGTGCTACGGCACCTGCACAGTGATCGCCAGTCACGCAACTCGGGCCACGCGTGATCGAATGAGACAGGAGAATAGGATTATGACGAGCGCGCATCTAACCAGAATGATGGTGACTTGGGCTGCGATTGCACTGCCGGCCATGATGAGCATGCCTGCGGGGCTAAACGCGGTCGGTTCGGATGTGTCTGACTGGCCACAATTCCGCGGCCCCAACCGTGATGGAAAGTCGGCCGAAAAGGGTTTGCTTACCCAATGGCCCGAAGGCGGCCCCAGGCTCCTCTGGCAAGTGCAGGGCATCGGTGAAGGCTTCACGCATGTCACCGTGTCTGGCGGGCTCGTCTACGTCACGGGAATGGTCAGAAAAGAGGGAATCCTCCATGCCTATACCCCCGACGGGAAGCTCAAATGGCAGGCCAACTATGGCGTGGAGTGGAGCAAGAATCATCCTGGAACACGGAGCATCCCCACGGTGCATGATGGCCTGGTGTACCTGGGCAGCGGAGTCGGAAACGTTGCGTGCTACGACGCGACCACGGGCAAGCAGGTCTGGTTCAGCAGGCTGTTCAAGGACTTCGAAGCTCCCGAGGTTGACTGGGGCTGGGCTGAAAGTTTCCTGATCGATGGTGACAATCTCATCTGCACCCCTTGCGGGAAGAAAGGCACGATGGTGGCACTGAACCGCAAGACCGGCCAGCGCGTCTGGGCCAGCGCGGACCTGGGGCATGTCTCCAGCTTCTGCTCGCCGCTTCTGGTTCAGCACCGCCAGACGCGGATGATTGTGACCATGACGGACCGGGCAGTCGTCGCGTTCTCACCTGCAGATGGGGCGGTGCTCTGGCAGCACCCGTACAAAAACCCCCGGGAGAACCATCCCATCACTCCGATCTACCATGAAGGCTTGCTGTATGTCACCAGCGGCTATGGAAAGGGCGCGATCGGCCTGGCGATTGCCGATGATGGCCGTAGCGTCAGGCCACTCTGGGAGCAGCGCCGGCAGGATCCCGTGCATGGACAGGCAGTGCTGATCGACGGCTATGTATATGCCTCAAGCCATCAATCATCGGGCAAGTGGTCTTGTGTCGAGCTGAAGACCGGAAAGCTGGCGTGGGAGGCAAAGGGCGTCGGCCGCGGGGGTGCCGTCGTGTATGCCGATGGAATGCTGTACTGCTACTCGGAGGATGCCACCGTTGGGTTGATCCGCCCACGGTCTGACAATTGTGAGGTAGTCAGCATATTCAAGGTGACCGAAGGCGAAGGGCCACACTGGGCGCACCCCGTGGTCGCCAATGGCCGGCTGTACATCCGGCACGGCGAGGTGCTGATGTGCTACGATATCGCGGCGCGTGCGGCTGACGGGAGCCATGTTGGACCGCCTGACGCATCGGGTGCATATTCTGGAGGCCAACGGCGAGAGCTACCGGCTGCGGCAATCCAAGCGTCGGCTCAAGCGGCCGGCCCAGACAGAGGTTGAGACTCCGGGTGAGTCGTCGGAAACGCACGAGGAATGGGGTAGGCATGTGAAAGTTGACGCCCCGCATTGGGCGGGGTAGATATAGGCCTGGCTCTGCACTTTTGCCCTGCCTCCCGCCGCACTTTCACTCCGCCGTTCACAGCCAAACGACTCCTCAATCGGTGGCTTCGCCTCGCTCGAACACCAGCCTCGGTTGACACCCCGACATCCAGCCGGGTTCTCCTCTTCAGTTCAAGTCTTGTTATGAAACCAGTCAGCAATGTGAATGTGATGGTAAAAATCTACGGTCCCAGAGGTTTTCCTCGATACGTGGTTTGTTGCCGCTCTCATCTGCCGACCACTGGCAAGCCCCATCTGATGGGACACCCGAGCCAAAAGTGTTCAAGACGCTCGGCATGCCTCTTACTGTTGCTGTTTGGTGCAACACCGGCAGGGCTTATGGTGCTCCTCTGGTTACCCAGGCTCGCCTCTGTCAAGCCGATTGCGGTCCCAGTTCTGGCTGGCAGACCGTCGAAGTGTCCATCCGTTGCTCGGGTTCGTTGTTCTTCGATAAAAACCCGTGACGCTTTCTACGCCGATTTTCCACCGCGATCGGCAGCATTCTGTTGACAAATAATCGGACTCCCGCCCATGCTGGTGTTTCCCGTAACCCGGCATCGGAAAGGAGTCCGATATGCTCGTGCTTCCCAAAGCGGCGGAGCCGCTGATCGCACGCCTCTCGGTGGCATTCTACCATCCCACTTTCCAAAGGTTCATCCTTCTGACCGTTGGCGCCATCCTGGCCATGGGCCGACGCACCGTCACCGCCGTCGTCTGGACGGTGCGTTCGCTGATGCACGGCCATGTCAGCAGCTATCACCGCGTCTTCAGCCGCTCGCCTTGGTCGCCATGGACGCTGGCACGAGTCCTGGCGGCGATCATCCTGGAACTGATCCCCGAGGATCAGCCCGTGGTTGCCAGTGCCGACGACACCACGGCCCTGCACAAGGGCAAGAACGTCTATGGCAAGGGCTGCCACCACGACGCCGTCCGCTCCACCCACACCCATACCGTCTGGAAATGGGGTCACAAGTGGGTCGTGCTGGCCATCCATGTCCGATTCCCCTTCGCCAAGAGGCCCTGGGCTCTGCCGGTGTTGGTGGCCTTGTACAAGCCCGAGGAACTCAACAAGCAAGAGGGCCGCCGCCACCGCACCCCCATCGACCTGACCAAAGGGCTGATGGCCGCCCTGATCCACTGGTTCCCGCACAGAAAATTCGTACTCCTGGGCGACGGCGGCTACGCCTCGCACGATCTGGCCCGTTTCGCCCATCGCCACCGCCGACATCTGACCCTGATCAGCCGCTTCCACGCCGACGCCAACCTCTACGCCCCGCCGCCCAAGCCCTCGGGCAAAAAGGGCGGCCGCCCCCGCAAAAAGGGACGCAAGCTCCTCGCCCCTCAGCAGGTCGTCCCCCGCTCCAAACGCACCCGGGCCACCGTCAGCTGGTACGGCGGCGGCCAACGTAGAATCGAATACGTCAGCCAAGGCAGCCACTGGTACAAGGGCGGCGGCGGGCTGCTACCGCTGCGCTGGGTCTTCGTCCACGACCTGGACGGCACCCACCGCGACGAGTATTTCTACAGCACCGATTCGGACCTCAAGCCTGCCGAGATCGTCAGCCTCTTCACCGAACGCTGGTCGATTGAGGTGACCTTCCAGGAAGTCCGCGAGCATCTGGGCTTCGAGACCACCAAGCCGTGGACGGCCAAGTCGGTGCTGCGCGGTGGACCGTGTTTGCTGGGGCTGTTCAGCCTGGTGAGCCTCATCTACGCGCGCCTGGCCAAGGCCGGCCGGCTCACGATTCGCAAGACGCCGTGGTACGACAAGAGCGAGCCGACGTTCTCCGACGCGTTGTATGCGGTCCGCCGGCTGCTGTGGTCGCAGACGGTTTTGAAACAGGCGTTGGGAGATGCTGCTGTTTCAAAACTCCCGACCCGGTTCACGGCCTTCCTGCTGGACCGTCTGGCCGCCGTGGGATAGCCCGGTAGAATCGGCAGAAGTCGAGCTAACCCTTTACAACCGCGCCCGATAACCTCGCCGGCCTCTGGCACAATGATCTGGACAAGACGGGGAAAGCGATGGGCGAGCGGTACAGGAATCTGCAAAGCGGTCTAAGCGTCAACGGGCGGATGCTATTCAACGGGTTTTGGTTCGTTATCACTTATCGCGAGGGAGGCGTGCATGTTCGGGCAACCTCAGCCGGCTCGAAAAGCGCGAAAGTTGAACTGAGGGGGGAGTGCGATCAGGGCGGATATTGTTCCGGGAAAGTCTGGACGAAATCGGTGCCATACCAGCTTTGGCGGATGGGCTGGTGCAGGGCGGCGATGTATTCGTTGACGTTGCGGTAGGTTCGGCCTTCGGCGTGGCCGTCGAGATAGCCATAGCTGGCGTAATACTTTGAGTCGGTGGGGTTGGTGTAGATGCTGACCCGGCCGGGGGAGTGGTAGGTGCTGTCACGGTCGTGGAAGAGGACGACTTGGGCGGACTTCTGGCCGAGCGGGAGGGCTTTGCCGACGCGGAGGCCGCTGACGTTGCGGACGGTCCATTCGCGGAGCTTGAACTGCTTGGTGAGGGCGCTGTTGATGGCGGAGATCTGGAGCATCTCTTTGCCGGCCATGTAGTTGTAGTTTGGCTTGAATAGGTGTGGGGGTTCCCAGCCGCCGTAGGGGTCGCTGCCAGCGAGGACGAAGGTGTCTTCGGGGGCGCTGGGGCATCGCCAGAGCATGCCATTGTCTGTCAGGTATTTGCGGAGGAGTGCGCCAATGCTTGACAGGACATAGCGGTTAGGGCCGAGGCTGGTCCAGGCGGGGGCGGAGAGGCTGCGCGGGCACAGGGGGCTTTCGAGCGGGATGTTGGCGCTGGTGGCTTCGGGGAGGCATTGGTGGTTGTCGGCGAGGTAGAGCATGGTGGCGGTAGTGAGTTGGCGGACGTTGGCCAGGCAGACAACGCGGCGGGCGGATTCCTGGGCGCGGCTCAGTGCTGGCAGGAGCATGCTGATCAGCAGCGCGATGATGCCGATCACCACCAGCAGCTCGACGAGAGTGAAGGCGCGTTGGTCTGGGCGTTTGCTCATCCTTCCCTGCCTTGGCATGTAACACAATACCACAATATTTTAGCAGGGGTTTAAGGATGATGGCCATTTTTCTTCGGGCGGCCTGCAGTTACAATCGGGATCGTGCAAATTATTGAGACGGCTATCGGTGATGTCAGGATCTTGGTGCCGCGGCGGTTTGAGGACCCGCGGGGGGTCTTCTGCGAGACTTACAGCAAGAGGGCGTTGTCGGCGATGGGGATCGAAGTGGAGTTTGTGCAGGACAACCATTCGATTTCGATCGAGCGCAATGTGGTGCGGGGCCTGCATTTTCAGATTCCGCCGTTTGCACAGGACAAGCTGATCCGAGTGGCCAGGGGCAGTGCGTTTGATGTGGTGGTGGATCTGCGGAGGGCGTCGCCGACTTTCGGGAAACATGTGGCGACGGTGCTGAGCGCGGACAATTGGAGGCAACTGTTGGTTCCAGCGGGGTTTGCGCATGGGTTCTGCACGTTGGAGCCGAACACGGAAGTCTTGTACAAGGTTTCGCGGTTTTATTCGCCACAACATGATCGGGGGGTGTTTTGGAATGATCCGGACCTGGGGATTGGGTGGCCTGTGGCGGCTGAGGATGCGCTCTTGTCGGATAAGGACTTACAGTATCCGCGGCTGAGGGATTTGCGGGATTTGTTCTGATGGATCTGGAGCGGACCCTGGCGAGGGTGGGGGTGAGCGTTGTGGAGAGCATGAAAACATCAAAAAGACCCCGCGGGATTTGATGCGAATGCAACATGAGGTGCCGTTACTCCTTTGGTAAATGAGAGATGGGGCGAATGGCGTTTTGTGCGATCGAGGAATTGGGTTCGTTTTGTAGCTTTGCATGGTGGCGATGGCAAGGGGATGGTCCGCGGGGCGGAACGTGGGAGGTATTCGGTTGCCAAAGAACGATCCCCCCGTTGTGGGAAGGCGAAGCGGGCAAGCCCCGCTCTGGTGTTGTGTACGCTCGGCGGGGGA
>JAPLNB010000281.1 GCA_026693085.1 Planctomycetota bacterium
GAGGAAAACCTCTGGGACCGTAGATTTTTACCATCACATTCACATTGCTGACTGGTTTCATAACAAGACTTGAACTGAAGAGGAGAACCCGGCTGGATGTCGGGGTGTCAACCGAGGCTGGTGTTCGAGCGAGGCGAAGCCGAGTGAGTCGGTTGACAGCCCGCAATTCGGACATCCGAAACGGGCGAAGCCCGTAACGAGCCGAAGGCGAGTGGTTCGGAAGGCTACGGTAGCGGCGGTTCTCTGGGGATCCTGAGCCTTGCGGTTGCTGAGGTGTCCGAGAACCCCTTTGATGGGGGTCGGTGCGTCCTGATGGTGGTGGCGAGGAGGACGAGGAGGCCCCAGGGGTGGCTGGTCACTTGGCGATCATCCTGCGGCCGCTGTTGGCGATTCCGGTGGCTTGGATCGTGGGCTATTGCGGGGTGGTGCCGACCCTGGGGGCGGGGTCACTTTGCGGGTAAGGTATCCCGGCCGTAGGTACACCGGCGAACAATCCGGTGACACTGCAAATGAATGACCTCTGCAGCTTTAGCCAGGTGTCTGCGATTGTGGATTCCCTGCAGAGCGCCGGAACCACAGGGGCCGCTCAGCGGGGGCTGCTCAGGTCTTCGATGACCAGCTTGTTGGCGATCTTGGTTGACCCATCGACTCCTCCGCGCCGTCGTTCAGCCGACCATCTCCCTACGCCTCCTCTACCACCTTCCATCCCATCACTTCCGCCAATCCGTATGCCGGCTTCTTCAAATCCCCATAGAAGGTGACCCGGTGCCACCCGTACCGGTCCCACTGCGTGAACAACTTCTCGATGTCACCCACCGGCTCCGCCCCGATTTTCGTCCGGCACGCCCGATCATCCGGATCGTTTTCCACCGCCTTCGCTAGGTGTATCAGAATCTCCTTCTGACCCGGCAGAATCTCCAGCGTCGTCGTCATATATCCAACCGGCACGATCGACCTCACCGACGCCCCCTGCCGATCTTCCGAGTGCGTCAAGATCTGGAACGGATTCGTCTGCCCCTTCGGTCCAAACACCCGGTTTGACGCCACACAGTGCGCATAGATGATCTGCCGTTTCGACGTGTCAATCACCGGGTCCGAAATATACCCCGGCCTTCCCTGAGTCATCGCTCCAAATGCCACCATCGTCGCCGTCGATCTTAGGTCGCACTCGCACGCCCCCACAAGCCCCTCATTGTTCAATTCATGAAACCCCAGGCATGGATAGGCGTGAATGTGCCCCCCGTAAAATCCGCCCAGGCAGTTCATCGTGATCGCGTTCGCGCCATATTTCTTCAATACCGCCTTCATTCCCAGGTACATCGCCGCCGACGTTTCCAGCGTCTCCCGCTTCACTCCCTCCACTTTTGCCGCCGTCCTCTCCCACCGGTCCGCTACCTCCTTGCACTGATCCCTATCCGCGTTCTTCCACGCCTCATTCACTTCCGCAAACGCCACGTTCACTACCGGAATCGCCATCATCTCACCGGCGGGCCCCGACTGCGTCCCGCCCACCGCCAGAATCCTCGACTGCTTCATCTGCTTGAGGCATTCCTCCGGCGACAGCACCTTCAACTCATCCGCCTTGCACGCCAGATCCCCCGGCTTCGGCGTCGCTCCCCCTCGCGCCTTCGCCACTAACCCCGCAAACTGCCCCGCCGCCCCGCTCTTCTTCACCTCCTCAAAACACTTTACGGCCGCCACCACGTCCTGAAACTTCGACGACGCAACAAAGCCAAGATTTTCCGCCTTTGCCCTCAAGAACGCGGCTGCATACACCAGGAATCCCCCGCTCCCGCCGTACTGGAAATCTGCGTACAGAACCGGCTTCCCCGACCCCGCTATTGTCTGCACCACCTGGTTCCAGCAATTCATCTGGTACACCAGATACCCGTCGATCCCCGCCCCTTTGTCCGCCTCCAGAATCGTCTTCGCATCGTCCGGCCCCTTCGCCATCGACGAGACAAACTCAAAGCCCGCGCACCCTTTCGCCAACGCCGCATCAATCCGCTGCATCACCGGCCCGAAATCAAAGCCGACGTTCGGCCAGTCCGGGCCCGGCTGCTTCGGCGCATGCAGCGAATAGACCACGCGGATCTTCACCTTACCGCCACCCTCCGCCGCCCGCAGCACCCCTGCCCCTGCCATCACCGCGGCTGCACACCCCGCACACCCAGTCAGAAAACTCCGCCGGCTCAGCCCACACGTCACACACCCCGCAAAGACCTGCGACCTCTCCATGTGCTGTTCCTTTCCCGAAATGGCTCTCCGACCCAGTCTACACGCCGAACACAACCTGCCTATTGTCTTCCCGTCGTCTCCGCGCGCCAAGCTGCGAGTAGCAGATACTGCAGCAGATACGCGCGTCAATTATTGCGATGGTTCCGGGGCGTGGAGACGGAGCCTCAGGAGCAGGTTCTGCCGCTCGGTAGCCTACCTGTGTGGGACTCTGTCTGTTCAATGGGTGCCAATATCGAGGCTTGCCCCGCTGCGACAACTCCTGCGGTATGAGGGTATCCAGCGTAACAAAAAGTCGGCGGGTGAAGAGGTGGGTTGGACTCTTCGGGGGATACCGCTTGCGCTGGATGGTCAAGCTTGGCTGAGAACTCGGAGCCGGTTCACCGTGGGAATCACAACCTCCGGGTTCTTTCAACCCGGCGAGCTGGCTTGTCCGAGCGCCCGCTGACAGTCACAGGACCGGCATCGTTGAGAACGCCTTCGCCGCTCCCGCCGCAGCCGCTGCGTAAACGTATTAACCGCCCAGACTGGATTACGTCCTTCCAACTGCGTCACCCACGCTTCCTGAGCGTATCCTCTTGGTCGCGACAGGATATAACGGAGCTCCGTCAGGAGATGCGACGAATCCCCAACTGGAGGCAGAGAGCATCCCGTCAGAGATCATGTGTCACGAGATTCGCTTGCATGGCCCCGAAAGCGAGCAGAAAGCCCAATCCGTTACAGGAGTGGAACAGTCCCGTTCCGGCTCGGATTGCCAGACACCGCCGCGTCCATATCGGACTGATTGTGAGCGAAATCGCCGGTTCCGCCATTGCGCCGTGCCTCATGAAATGTTTTTGCTCGGAGGCTGCTGTGAGCTATACTCTGCAGCAGACGCATAATGCCCGGCTCTGCCCCCATCGAATTGCAGGGTGAAGGCGCGTCAGTGCCTGACCGAATCGCTGTGACCATACCTTTCGGGCGTGTAGCGAGTCTGTGGGCCTAGGAGCACAGGATGTCTCTGCGAAAGCTGCGTTCTCTGGCAGGGTTTACGGGTGTGCATGTTGGCGGCCGCCAAGCGGATCGGGGCTCGCGGAAGTGTGTAGCGGTGCGCAGGAGCATTGAGAGCATCTGGCCGAGGTATGTGGCCGAGGCTCTTGAGCGGCGCATGCTCCTGTCGGCGATGGTCGATCTGCGGTTGCATGACGGCGGCAAATACGCAGAAGCCAGTTCTGTGGGCCAGGTCGTCGATTTGGACGTTTGGGTGATCGTTACGGGAAATAATGGCACGGTCACAGATGAGGGGCTGCAAAGCCTCCAGGGCTCGTTTCTGAGCACCGATTTCGGCGGCGGGGTCGCCCGCGGAACGCTCGTCGCCACTCGTGACCCGTCCTTCAGCGACATGGGCTCATCGGATGGCGCAGCAGCGGACCTCGATGGCGATGGAGATCGGGATGTTGGGAGCAACAACGACAGCGTGGCGGACGGATTCTTCATTGGTCGTTCCAATAACATGCGCCCCGACGGCATCGTCGACGGAATCTCAAAGAGCTTCAGAGTCGCAACACTGACCTTTACGGTTGAGTCGCTGCTCGGCGGCACGCAGACGGAGATCGAATTTCGCCGGCGCGATAGACTTGAGACCGCGCTGTGGTTGGAGGATGGCACGCCGCGCGATGCATTCCGCGGGAATCTCGATGTTGGCGCGCCGGTGGTGCTGTGGAGGCCGGAATCGCCGGTCACGGTTCGGTTCAACACGCCCCAGCAGCATGTGCGCGAAGACGCGGGGTTGGTCTCCGTCATTGCAGAGCTACACAGTCCCCTGTCGAAGGACGTCACGGTGCCTTTCACGGTCAGCGGTACCGCCAGCGATTCAGCCGACTACACGATCGCTCCCAGCCCCATTGTCATCCCCGCTGGATCGCGGACTGGGTCGGCCATCCTCAGCATCAACGACGATCCATCCCGTGAATCCGACGAGACGGTCATCGTCACGATGGGAACGCCGGTCAATGCCACGGCGGGGAGGATCACGGTGCAGACGATTACCATTGTCGACAATGACCCGACGCCCACCGTCCAGTTCACGTCCGCCAGCCAGAGTGTGCCTGAAAATGTCGGCACTCTCACGATCAGCGCGGAATTGTCATGGCCCACCTACCAGGACGTTACAATTCCGATTTCCGTTAGTGGCACCGCCAGCAAAGGGTCGGACTACTACGGCGCTATCCTCTCTGAGCCCATTTTCATCCCGGCCGGCTCGATATCTGGTTCGATCACGGCCACCGTGGTCGACGACGCGATGGATGAACCGGATGAGACCGTAGTGGTGACGATGGGAACGCCCACCAACGCCTTTCTCGGCACCACAACCATCCACACCGTTACGATTAACGTCGACGACGATCCGGCCCCGACGGTCGGATTCCAGTACACAAGCCAGAGGACTCTCAGCGAAACTGGCATGATGACCATGACGGCACTTCTCTCTGTCGTGTCCGCATTCGACGTGGTAGTGCCCTTCACCGTGACCGGCACGGCCACCGCGGGGTTGGACTATTCCATTCCATTTGGCTCGTTTACCATTTTGGCAGGCTCCTTGGGCAAGAACATGACCATCACCATTGAGCTGGATTCGGTCTACGAAGGGAACGAGACGGTGGTCGTCACGATGGGAGCGCCCACCAATGCCACGCTGGGCAGCATCACGGTCTACACGCTGACGATCACAGACGATGAGCCGCCGCCCACGGTGCAGTTCACCCAGGCCAGCCAGGCCGCCAATGAGACTTCCGGATCGATGACAGTTCGCGTACAGCTATCGACGGCATCCGGCCGCGACACCATCGTGCCGTTTTCTGTCTCCGGCACGGCAACTATCAGTGCAGACTGCACCATAACGCCCAGCCCGATCACAATACCGGCCGGATCGTTGGTGGGAACGATTACCATCGGCATCGTGGACGATATTCTGCCCGAGGCCGACGAGACGGTCGTCATCATTATGGGCCCGCCAACGGGAGCCACGCTCGGAGGGATGACCACCCACACGGCCACGATCCTCGACAACGATACCCCTACCGTGCAGTTCACCTCAGCCAGCCAAATCGATGCGGAGAATGCGGGCACTATGGTCATCGCCGCCCAACTGGCTTGGGCGACGATAAGCAATACGGTCATTCCTTTCACCGTCGCTGGCACCGCCACGAGTGGCGCAGACTACACGATCACGCCCAGCCCGATCACCATCAAAGCAGGTTCTACCACCGGCACGATCATCATCACGTTGATTGACGATACTGAGGGTGAGCTGGATGAAACTGTCATTGTGACCATGGGGACCCCCATCGGTGCAATCGCATCGGGGGTCACGGTCCACACAGCCACCATCATCGACAACGAACCGATCACGAATTATGCCCTGTCATTCGATGGCTATGACGACTACGTGAGGCTGGGTGACCCTCCGGACAACCACTTGGACATCGGCAGCAATGCCACCATCGAAGCGTGGGTGAAGTTCAACACGCTCCCCGAAAACAACTTCTATACCCTCGTTAGCAAAGATAGCGGCGGAGGGTCGGAGAAGAAGTGGATTTTTGCATATGCCAGAAACTCCGGTGGCATCTCCAACGCAACTGTGTTCCACATCAACGGTCCGTCGGGCGAGTCCTGGGTACAGTCCACCAATTGGACGCCCGAGATCAACAGGTGGTACCACCTGGCCGTAGTCAAGAAGAGTGATTACTACACGTTCTACCGCGATGGTGTGGCCGATGGCTCAGCTAGCTCGAGTGTCGCGGTAGCTGACGTTGCGTTTCCACTCTATCTGGGCCAATCCGAAGGTCTATTCTGTATCCATGGCCAGCTCGACGAGGTCCGAATGTGGAACGTTGCCCGGACTGCAGACCAGATTCGGACGACGATGAATACAACGCTGGTCGGAGATGAACCGGGCCTCGTCGGCTGCTGGAACTTCAACAGGGGTGTCTATTCCCAGACCGTCGTCGACGCATCGCCGTTCAGGAATGACGGCACACTGGGCGCCGATGGCAGGCCGGAGCCCAACGATCCAAGGTGGGCGATTTCGACGGTGCCGATTCCCGCGTTGGGGCTCCCGGTGCAGTTCACGTCCGCCAGCCAGAGTGGCGGCGAAGGCATTGGCATCATGGCTATCACGGCCAAGCTTTGTGCACCAATCGACAAGGATGTGACAGTGCCGTTCACTCTCACCGGGACCGCCACGCAGGGCGGGGACTACACCATCACATCCACCCCGATCACCATCCCGGCCGGCTCGATCAGTTCCACGATCACTATCACAGTACTCAATGACAACCTGTATGAAGTCGCCGAGACGATCATCGTCACCATGGGCACGCCGACCAACGCGATCGCAGCAGGTGGAACCATCCACACGGCCACCATTACTGACGATGACCCTGCCCCGACCGTCGAGTTTACGTCGGCCAGCCAGACCGTAAGTGAAGACGCGGGCACGACCGCGATCACTGCGCGGCTTTCGACTGTGTCAGGAGCGGATGTTACGGTACCGTTCAAGCTCGGGGGCACTGCGAAGGCGAATACGGATTACAGCATCACGTCCGGCGCGATCATCATCCCGTCCGGCTCGACTACGGGTTCCATTACCGTAACAATCATCAACGATGCCCTGAACGAGTTCGACGAGACGGCGGTTATTACTCTCACTGTCCCTACGAATGCCGTGCTCGGCGCGACGGCGGTTTATGTGCTCACGATCCAGGACGATGATCCGCTGCCTACCGCTCGATTCAAAGTGGCCAACCAAGACACGGACGAATACGCTGGCACAATCAGTATCACCGTGCAGCTATCCACCGCTTCGGGGAAAGGGGTGACCATACCATTCACGGTCACGGGGACTGCATCCGGCGGCGTGGACTATGCCATCAGTTCCAGTCCATTGCTCATCCCGCCTGGCTCGGTCACGACGGCAATGACCATCAACGTTATACAGGACTTGCTGATCGAGCCCGATGAGACTGTGGTTGTGACGCTCGGCCCGGCCACTAATGCCGTGATCGACGCCAATAACGTATGTACACTGACAATCAAGGATGATGATGCGCCAGGCGAGTACGCCCTGACGTTCGATGGCGTGAACGACTACGTGAACCTGGGCGACCCTCCGGACAACCACCTGGAACTCGCCACCAACGCTACCATAGAGACATGGGTCAGATTTGACACGCGCCCCATTTATTGCCACCCGCTCGTCAACAAGAGTGCAGGTAGCGCGGGTTGGATGCTCGCCTACGGGCATCAACCTGGCACCAGCACCTATACCACGTATTTCAACGTCATCCGCGACAACGTTGGATACTCGGTGCTCTCAAATCCCTGGAACCCCGTTTTGGGCCGCTGGTATCACTTGGTCGCGGTCAAGAACGGTAGCACCTACACGTTCTTCCGCGACGGCGTGGCCGACGGCTCGGGTAGTATTGCTGCCGACGTCGCTGATGTCGGGGGAGAAGTCCTGCTAGGTACCAACGCAGATCGTCGTTTCTGTCTCGATGGCCAGCTCGACGAAGTCCGAATGTGGAATGTCGCTCGCAGTGGAGACGAGATCCGGTCGGCCAAAAACACATTGCTGACCGGAAACGAACCGGGTCTCGTCGGCTACTGGAATTTCAACGAAGCTCTGCACGAACCGATGGTCCGCGACCTTTCGCCGTTTGGAAATCCCGGCATATTGAACGGACCGGGCCGGGTTCTTTCCACAGCACCACTCCCCGGGCCCACGGTGCAGTTTACCTCGTCCAGCCAGAGCTTTAGTGAAGGCATAGGCAGCATGACGATCACGGCGGAGCTCTCCGCGATAACGTACGGGAACGTCACCATCCCGTTTACCGTCACGGGCACTGCGACGGACTCTATTGACTATACCGTCACGCCAAGTCCCCTCACAATCAAGGCGGGCTCGCGATCCGCAACAGTGACCATTACGGTTGTGGACGACCCGCTACCCGAATCCAGCGAGACCGTAATCGTCACCATGGGTACCCCGACCAATGCGACCGCGTCCGGTGCGACAGTGCACACTGTCACCATCGTTGACAACGACCCCGTCCCGACCGTCGAGTTTACGTCGGCCAACCAGAGCGCCGGAGAAAACGCCGGCACCATCACGCTGGTTGTACAACTGTCGGCCGTGTCAGGCGCAGATATCACCGTGCCTTTCACGATCGGGGGCACCACCACTCCGGATGTGGACTACAATATCACGGCCAGCCCCATCATCATCCCAGCCGGTTTGACCACTGGCTCGATCGTCATTGCCGTCACGGATGATTCACTGTATGAGCCCACTGAAGCGGTGGTCGTCAGTCTCGGCACGCCTACGAATGCCACGCTCGGCACTACCGCGGCTCACACGCTCACGATCCTGGATAACGATCTGCCGCCGGCCGTGCAATTCGCAGTGGCAAGCCAAGGCGTCGGAGAGGGCGTCGGCACGATCAATGTGACCGCGCAGCTCTCGGCCGTTTCGGGGATGGATGTAACTGTGCCGGTCAGTGTTGCGGGGACTGCCTCCGGCGGCTTGGATTACACCATCGCGTCAGGCCCGCTTATCATCCCCGCCGGGCAGGCTGCTGGAACGGTGGCCGTCGCGGTGCTGCAGGATGTGCTGCACGAGACCGCCGAGACCGTGATTCTCACCCTTGGCACACCCACCAATGCCGTGATTGGCGCTGTCACCACGCATACGCTCACGATCATCGACGACGATCCGCTGCCGGTGGTCCAGTTCAGCGTGGCAGCTCAGAGCGTCGCGGAAGTCGTTCAAGCAGTGGCCATAACAGCGTACCTGTCGGCAATCGCAGGAACGGATGTGACGGTACCGGTCGCCGTCACGGGAACGGCAACCACTGTGGTGGATTACACGATTACGCCGGGCCCGATCATCATTCCCGCCGGTTTTACGACGGGAACGGTCACCGTTACCGTTGCGCACGACATGCTGCACGAGGCCAACGAGGCCGTGATTCTCACCCTTGGCACGCCCACCGATGCAGTGCTTGGCACTATCACCACGCATACGGTCACGATCATTGACGACGATCCGCCGCCCATTGTGCAGTTTACGGCTGCCAGCCAGTCTGTTGCTGAAAATGCAGGCACGGCCATCGTTACGGCACAATTGTCTGTCGTCGCCGGCCTGGATGTGACGCTGCCATTTACGTTGAGCGGCACGGCTGTTAGCGGAGCCGACTACACGATCACCCCAAGTCCCATCACCATTCCAGCCGGTTCAACAACTGGTTCGATCGCGGTTGCCCTGAACGACGAGCTTGGATTTGAGGCAGATGAGACATTGGTCATCACAATGGGCACGCCCTTCGGTGCGGTTGGCTCGGGGAATACCGCCCACACAATGGTGATCACTGACGATGACCTGATCTACGCGATCGTGCCGAGCGTGCAGATTCCTTCCAGCTCGACGCAGGTCGTCAGCGGCTACGTCGACATCACGTTCGATGTGCCGCCAAATCGGGCCGCGATGCTTGCCGGGTACTCGATGCAGCTCTCGCTCAACCCGCCCGGTTCAGGCGTGCGTTTCACCGGCGTCGGCGAGCCCGGCAACCCGATTTTTCCCGGAAGCAATGGCACGTTCGTCGGCACCGGTGACACGCTGATGGCCAGCGACAACTTGCCCGGCATCGGCCAAGCCAACCCAATTATCAGTGGCAAGGGCCTGATCCGCGTGTTCTACGAGGTTCAGCCGCGGGCTAGGGGCACATTCCAAGTTCGGTTCGACAATCTAGAACTGTTCGATGCTAACGTTGAGGCGATTGCCGGGATTAGGCTGGTCACCGGCCAGATCGATGTGGTCGATATCACTCCGCCAGCGGTCGCCAGCGTTCGCGTGGGCGGCATGGCGTGGACCGCTTTGTTCCCCCACGGCAGTGGCTACCTCGTTCCCGCTGGGGCCTCACAACTGGCCCCTTTACCATGGGGCAACCTGAACAAGATTTCTATCACCTTCACCGAAGAGGTCGCCGTCCACCAGCAGGACCTTGTGCTCAGAGGCGTGAATTCTCCCGTGTACGCGATCAGCAACTTCAGCTATGACCCCGTCTCGAATACCGCTGTCTGGACACTGGGCAACGCCATTGCCAAGGATAAGCTCTGCATCGTGCTGTCTGACGAGGTTAGCGATCTTGCCGGCAATCAACTCGACGGCGATTGGACCGATACGGTCAGCAGCTTTCCCTCCGGCGACGGTGCGGCCGGAGGCGGTTTTGCCTTCCGGCTCAACGTTCTGCCGGGCGACGCCAATCGGGGGGGCAGCGTTGGCGTGGACGATGTACTCTACGTCCGCAACGCGCAGTTCACGTCGCCCGGGAATCCGGACTACAGCGCCTCTTACGACATGAACGCCAACGGCTCGATCGCCATCAACGACGTGCTGCTCGTGCGAAACCAGCAATTCACCTCGCTGCCGGCTGGCGATCCGCTGGCCGCTGGGCAATCGCCCACACCCCTGCCCAGCCCGGAGAGCAACTCCCTGACCGCCACCGTCCAGAGCCCGAGCCTCACCGGCAGCCTCGATTCGACCGTCAGCGGCTTCGTGGATGTGCTGCTCTCGGTGCCGCCTGGGCTTGCACCCAAGCTCGCCGGCTATGAAACCCGCGTCCTGCTTTCCGCAATTGGCTCCGGATTGACCCTCACCGGCGCCGGCGCCGCCAACAACCCCGTCTTCCCCGGCCAGATGCCCGCCGTCTTCAACGCCACCGCCACCCGTTTCGATGTCACGGATGCCCTCATGGGCGTTGGCCAGGAAACCGCCATCTCCGACGGCGCCGGGCTCTTCCGCATCAAATTCGATGTCGCCCCAGGCACATACGGCACGTTCCAGATCTCGCTCTCCGGCCTGCATCTCTACGACGGTAACGTCAGGGCCATCGAGGTTGGCACCGTTCTCGCCGGCGAGATCACGATCGTCTCGCCGCATGTCCAGCCGATCCTTCAGGGAACCGGCACTTTCGACGCATTCCGGTTGGCGCTGGACTCAGCCGGGCAGACGCTGCGGGTCTGGTTGAATGCTGATCCGCCAACTGAGCCGGTCCACAGCTACTCGTTGGCCTCGTTCGACACGGTCGTGATCCGCGGCAATGGCGGGCAAGACACGCTGATGCTCGATGCAGCCAATGGAGACCCACTAGGATCCGCCAAGCTCCAGATTGAAACAGGCTCGATCGCCGCCGACGGCTCCGGCACGGTTCTACGCATAGGCGGCCTGCGCGTTGCATCCGACGCCACGCTTGACTTGGTGGACCACACGCTGGTGATCGCTTCGGCTGACCTCGACGCCATCTCCGCTCTGGTCAAGTCCGGCCGCAACCAAGGAAACTGGCAAGGACCCGGTCTCCAGAGCAGCGCCGCCGCCAACAATCCCGGCAAGTTCACCGGCCTGGCCGTTCTCCTGAACGACAAGGGCAATGGCGCGCCGTTCTACAAGACCTTCGCGGGCGAGGCTGTGGATGCCAACTGCATACTCGTCAAGTACACCTGGAAGGGCGATGCGAATCTGGATGGGGTGGTGAATGCGGATGATTATTTCCAGATCGACTCCGGCTACATCACCCAGGCCAAGGGATATCAGAACGGCGACTTCAACTACGATGGCGTCATCAACGCCGACGACTATTTCCTGATCGACAGCGCCTTCATCGGGCAGAGCGGCCCCCTGGCTGCGTCGAAGCCTCAGTCGGCGGTTTTGGCAGACGTGGCAGTCCAACAGAAGGCGAAGAAGGCTGAGCCGGACGGCATTCTGAGCCAGTTGTTCTCGACGGAGCCGGTGTTGTAGTCCTGTGGCAGGTGTTGGAGTTATTACCTTGCAGATGGCACTAACCCCGCGAACTAACCTTTTCCCGCCTTTTCTACCCAGATCTGGCGGTCGGCGGGGTTAGTGAAACCGCATTTGTAGGCTGAAAATAGCCACATACGGCTCTGATAAGGAGGAGGTCACAAGTTCGACTCTTGTCGGGCCCATTGGATAAACGCCGTAAACCAAAAGGTTTACGGCGTTGTGGTTGACTAACCTCCTCCAGCAATGGCGTAAACGCTACCAGGGCGAGACGTACTACCTGGGAACTGGCAACGGCAGGACCGACACCGAGTCCTACCGCAATTGCCCGTACGCGGATGCGCGTGTACATTCGTGACCGTCCGGTGAACCCCATCTTCAATCCCGCCGGCGGAATCGCGAAGATCTCGGGATGAAGCACAACACATCTCGGGCCGGCCAGGGTCCGCAACGTCATGGTTCCAGAGAAGAGTTTTGGCGCGACACGCTGGGGCTTCTGCGCCGGTCGCGGATTGTCGGAGCCGTCGTTGTCTCGGGGCGCTTGAAAAGCAGGTACGCGTCCGGCGAACCGCATCTTTAATCCGGCAAGCCGAATCGTGAAGATCGCGGCATGAAACATGACACGGCCGGCGCGGGCCATCGCGCACATTGTGATCTTTCCAGAGAAGAGTACTGGCGGAGCGTGCTGCGCGACTTTGCCGGCAGCGGCCAAAGCGTCCGCGCGTTCTGCGCCAGTCGCGGATTGTCGGAGCCGTCGTTCTATTCCTGGCGGCGGACGTTGGCCGAGCGGGATGCCAGGTCGCCCGCAGTCGCGACTCCCGTGCAGACGCCCGCGTTTGTGCCGATCCACGTCGCCGAAGAGAACGGCGAACGGATCGAGATCGTGCTCCGTGGCGATCGTCGAGTCCGATTGTGCGGCCCGGTCGATCGGGCGGCGCTGGCTGAGATTGTGGCGGCGTTGGAGGGCTTGCCCTCCAGGCTGGAGTCCGTGCGGTAAGGGAGGTGGGCCATGCTGAAGCTGCCGGACCTGGGCGAGTTGGATCGCGGCCTGAGCAGCCGGGTGTTCCTGAGCACGGCCCCGGCCGACATGCGCAAGGGCTTCGATACGCTGGCGGCGCTGGTGCGCGACTATCTCGGGCACGACCCGCTGTCGGGGCACCTGTTCTTGTTCGTCAGCCGCTCGCGCGATCGAATCAAGATCCTCTACTGGGACGCCGACGGTTTTGCCCTGTGGTATAAAAGGCTGGAGGAAGGAACGTTTCGCCTGCCGGCCAAGCCGTCGGCGGGCGCGAGCCTGGAGCTGCGGGCCAGCGAATTGGCGATGCTGCTGGAGGGGATCGACCTCTCCAGCATCAAACGTCGGCGACGTTTCTTGCATCCATCGCAGAAACAACCAAAAGACTGACCGGCCGCAATATTCTCTGCGGCGGCGCGTTGTATAAGCGTGATCACGGACGGTCCGGCCAATTCCTCCCCCCCGAACACCACGAGCACCGCGATGGCTCCGGCGATGCTGCCGGCCGACGTGATGGCCTGCCATGCGATGATCGCGCAGTGGCTCGTCGGCCTCGGCCAGCGTTTGCAGGAACTGGCGGCCTGCTTTGCCGAACAGGTCGCTGTAGCCGTGGAGGATTCCGTGGCGGTGGAGCGTGGCGTGGATGCGGTTCTTGGTCATGGTTTGGGTCTGCACCAGGGCCATGCGGTAGCGGAGCCACTCG
>JAPLNB010000282.1 GCA_026693085.1 Planctomycetota bacterium
GCCAGACGAGAAAGGAATGGTCCAATGAGGTCGAGGAGATTGATCGCTCCGATGGTCGCCTGCCTGCTGGCCGTTGTCGCACAGGCCGCACGCTTATCCACGGCGGTCGCAGGAGAGGCAAGAGATGGGGCCAAGGACATCGAGTTGAAGATCCTCAAGCCCGCGAGTGCGACGACGCAGCCGCAGCCTTCAGCATCCGGCAAGGCCACCGCGATCACCGACAAAACGCTGGTCGTCTGGGCCGCCCCGGCGGCGATTGACTTCACCACCGTGGAAGTACGGCCCCCGCTGGGTCAACGCAGTGAAAGCCGGTGGTCTTCGGATTCGATCAGGATCGAGCAGACCGTCGGAGTTCAGTAGCCGTTGAACCTGCCCCGCCATCCCAGGTGGCGGCATGTGAACCACTTCGCACGTGGTATAATGCCCACCATTCCTCATGCGGGATCGCAACATGGCCGCTTCCTTCATAAACCGTTCGTGGTCAACTCATCTGGCCGTTTCTGTGATTCTGCTGGCGGGCGCTGGCGTCCCCTGGATGGCCGGGGGTTGCGACGCCAGCAACACAGCGCCGCAGCGCGCCACAGCCGCTGCCACCTCCCCCGCAACAACGCAGACTGCTGATTCTCCTCGCCCGCCGATTCCCCGCTCCGCGCACGAGCGAGTCGAGGAGCGTCGGCGGATGGTCGAGGAACAGATCGCCCATCCCCGCGACGGCCGCGACGCCATCACCGACAGCCGCGTCCTTCAGGCCATGCTCGCCGTCCCGCGTCACGCCTTCGTACCGCCTGCGATGCGCGAGCACGGCTACGCCGACTCGCCCCTGCCCATCGGCCACGGGCAGACCATCTCCCAGCCCTATATCGTGGCCCTCATGACGCAGCACCTTCAGTTGTTCCCCGACGGCAAAGTCCTGGAGATCGGCAGCGGATCGGGATACCAGGCCGCCGTGCTCGCCCACCTCACCCCCAACGTCTGCACGATCGAAATCGTCGAAGACTTGGCCCGGATGGCAGAGCAGAACCTGAAGGACGAGGGCTACAGCAACGTCCGAGTGCGCTGCGGCGACGGCTATCGCGGCTGGCCCGAGCACGCGCCGTTCGATGCCATCATTGTCACGTGCGCCCCGGAGCAGCTTCCCCAGCCGTTGTGGGACCAGCTCAAGCCCGGCGGCCGGATCGTGATCCCCGTCGGCGGTGTCGACCGCATCCAGCGACTGGTTGTCGTGTCCAAGACACCCGACGGCCAGCGCCGCACGCGGACCATAACCGAAGTCCGCTTCGTTCCCATGACCGGCCGCGGGCGCCAATGACTTCTGGAACCAGAAGCCGCCAAGAAGCTCATCCTCGCCCCACTCAGCCGCTGGTCCGCCAGTCCCGATTTGACTGACCAGGCCATCCGCCGAGCCCCCGGCGACAAGCGGAACCGACTCAAGCTGCTCCGCACCGAAGAGAAATGGGTGGTTCGTGATCGCCAAGGCGTGCAGGAAAAGTTGGACAACATCCAGCGCCAGGTCAGAGAAGCCTGCCCTCTCCGATCTGGCGCGAGGACGCGCTCGTGTTCTGGCCACATGGAAGGCGTTGTGGCGGTCTTGTGGCGGCATGGCTCGCCGCCGATCTCTCCGCGCCTCGACCCGTCTCGGCCGTTTTCTCGATCAAGGGCAGCCGGTTGGCGCCCGCCGACGCTGTCCAGGTGCGCGGATATCCGTTTTCTCAGAGAAGTTTGCATTCTCTGATGCTTGTACCAACTCTCACACGATCTGCTTGACTGCCGCAACCAGGTTCGGCCCGGCGAAGCAGCCTATTGCGCTGGCGCTAACATCGCGCTATACTCGGCCCAGATATGCCCTCGGAAAGGACGGTGACCGATGACTCTTCATGTTCGAAAACGGCTGGTCGTGTGCTTGCTGATCGGCGTTGTTCTCCTGGCCAATGCCGCTCTGGTCGTGCAGTGGCTGCAACGCGTCGCCCTGATTGACTTGGCACGGTGGATCCGGCGGGAATACGTTACCGGAACGGCATTAGAGCGGATTGCACCACCCTGTAGCGCTTTTTGACACAATGTGTTACGCTCGCGTGCCTGACAGGAGGTCAGACACGCATGGCATACTCAATGGACTTTCGGCGTTCGGTGGCGCGGGCGTAC
>JAPLNB010000283.1 GCA_026693085.1 Planctomycetota bacterium
CCAGCCCCTTACCACCAACTCAACCAGCACCTCCGCCCCGGCCCGGAGCACCCCCACCACAAGCGGTAGTACCCACCGGAGTCAATTGAATACCCAGTTGGCCTGATTCTTCGGCTCTTTTTCGCTCAGGCGGACGTGCCCGAGTTTGGCGAACTCGGCGAGCATGCGGGCGTCGAGCGTGTCGGTCTTGGCCAGCTTGCCCATCGAGCGTGCGAAGTGGTGCCCGGTGTCAGTCGATCTGTCGTCGGCCGCGACATCGAAGGCTTCGCCCATACCGCTCACGAATCCTTGGAAGGCGCGGACAATATCGTCTACGACGCGCGCCGCTCCTTGACCCGTTCCGCACTTGAGCGGGTTCCAGATCGGCACCCAATCCGGTTCGCCGGGGTTGAGATAGATGATGCAATCCAGGTGACCCGGGGACAGACGTCGGAGTAGATCGACAACCATTTCGCCGCGGGGTCCGATGACCGCAGCGCCATGGCCCTCGTTGACATCGTGGAAGACCATATGCACCATGCAATCGGTCTTGCCCGGGCCAGCAGTCCCGATCAGGTGAACATGCTGCAGGCGTATGGCCTCCGGGATACAGACCCGCTGGCGATGGCCAGTGCAGTCGCAGATGCCGACGGGTGTGCCCAAAGAAGGAACCTCCACAAGGTAGTCAGGCTCCTTGGTGGTAGGATGCCGTATGGTTTCACGGAGGATCTGCATGGTCGCATGGCCGACAATCATCGCGTTGGCAAGCCTATGGATTGGCTGCCTCACAATACTCCCGGCGATAGCGGGAGAGTCTCAAACCGCTGGCTGGCGCGGTGATGGAACTGGCAGATATGCTGCGGCAGATCCGCCCACGGCCTGGTCCTGCATCAGTGCGGCGATGGAGGGCGTGCGATTTGCGGCGGTCAAACCGGCCGTTGCGGAGGCGGGCACGCCAATGCCGGATGGAGTCATCCGCCAGTGGCTCATCCTCGGGCCGGTCCCTTCTCCTCAAGAGAACCCGGCCCAACAGGATGTCCTGCCCGGCGAAGCGGAACTCGCACCAGAAGAGGGTCAGAAGACGGGCCAATGGGTCTGGAAGACAATCACTGTAGATACGTCCTGGCTCGACTTTGCCGCCCTGTTGGGCAAACACAAGGATGCGCTCGCGTACGCCTGCACGTACATCTACTCACCGACGGGTGGGACATTTCGATTGAACCTGTCGTATGTGGGCAACGTGCGCATCTGCGTCAATGGAAAAGCGAGCAAGCCGATTGGCACGCGATTCCAGTTGGACCTGACCAAAGGCTGGAACCGACTCCTGCTGAGAGTCTCGTCCGGTGAACAGGACTGGTTCGTGGTGCCGGTGCTGCACGGCTGGGGAGGCGGCAGCTACCGCCAGACCAACATTGCATGGCGGACGCCGCTGCCGGGAGTGATGCCCGCATACTATGGTGGCGGGATGGGGGTTGGCGCGCCGGTGATTGCCGGCGACCGGCTGTACGTGCAGAGCGAGCCTCACGATCTGATCTGCATCCGTAAGACTGACGGGAAAGTGCTTTGGATGCGGCGCAGCAGCTATTTCGAGGCCGCCAGTGACGAGGAAAGACTGCAATCGGCATTCAAAGACGCTGAGTCGCTGGCGGCGAAGATCGATGCGATCAACTCGGCTTTTGTTGCCGGAGGAGCCTCATCCAAGCAACTGGAGGAGAAGGCCCAGCTCGAGAAGGCCCTGCATGGAGCGATGAGGCGTGCCGACGCGAAGAAGTACGCAATCGAGCCGTCTCCGGACGTCGGCTTTTCAGGATTCACGCCCGTCACGGATGGCCGGTTCATCTACACCTGGTCTGCCAGCGGCGTCAGCACCTGCTATGACCTGGACGGCATCCGAAAATGGATCCGAATCGATCGGCGCCCGGCCGTCGAACACGGTTTCTCGTCTTCGCCGCTTTTGGTGGACGCAAAGCTGGTTGTGTTCATGCGCGACCTGTCGGCTTTTGATGCCGGCACGGGGCAACTGGCCTGGCGGGTTCCGCTGGTCAGCTTGGAAGGGTTCAATCCCGGCGGGTTCTTCCACGGCTCGCCGGTAGCCGCGAGCATAGATGGGGTCCACGTTATCGCTCTGGGCGACGGTACGATCGTCCGCGCCAGCGATGGCAAGACGCTCTACTCCCCTCGCGACACGGGCAGCCTCTGCGTCGCGTCTCCGGTCGCGGAGCCGAACAGGCTCTTCCACGTCACCAGCTCCAGCATGGCATTGTTCACGTACAACCTGCCGGACAAGTTCACCGAGCCGCTCCAGGTGCGAGTCTCGAAGTTGGCTTTGGACACTGCGGCCTTTCCCAAGCACTACTTGCCCTGGCACCTGGCCTCGCCGCTCATTCACGAGGGTCTGGCGTATCTGGTGAACAACTCGGGCGTGTTGACGGTGGTGGATGTGGAAGCCGGGACTGTCGTCTACCAGAAACTGCTGGATCTGGACCCGTTCCTGGGTCACAACGAGGGCGCGGCTCGCGGGATCGGCATCAGCCCCGCATTGGCAGGAGGCCACCTCTATTTCCTGGGCAACAACGGTGCGGCGCTCGTGGTCGAGCCAGGCCGGGTGTACCGGCAGATCGCCAAGAACAAACTCGAGATTGCCGTGATGGTCGGGCATTGGTCGGAGCGGCAGGAGCGATTCGTTGCCAATCCCGTCTTCGACGGCAGACGGCTCTATCTTCGCGGGGAGGGGAGCATGTACGCGATCGGCCCCAGATAGAGTGGGTTGGCAGCCTGCGGAGGGGCCGTGGCCGCCCTTTTCGCCCTTGGGTGTGACGATCGTCAGCCACAACGCAACTGGTGAATCCACGTACAAGAGAAGATCGAAGGGAGATGCGCGATGAAAGTAACAACGGGGCCAGTCCTGATCCTGTCCGTTGTGGCGTGCCTGGCCGTGTTGCCGATCCACGAGACAGGTCTCGTTATCTCGGCCGCTTTGACCGCCGACGCGGCGTCTGCGGGCGGCGCGCCGCTGGGTTCGCCGGACTTCAGGCCTACGCCCCAGCGCCCGGTCGGCTGGCGAGGGGATTGGACGGGGAGGTTCCCCGGCGCCACCCCGCCGATCCAGTGGAGCCGCCGGGTCAAGGGCATTACCTCCGAGATCAAGTACCAGGCCGACAAACCCTCCGGCGAACCGGGCGACGACAGCCGTCTGCTGGAGTACTTTACCATCAAGGAATGGCTGGTGGCCGGGCCGTATGCCGTGGAAGACCCCGCCACGGAGATCGACAAGGACTTCCTCGGCGGCCAGACCAAAATCGAGCCGGCCAACGACGCCAAGGCGGGCCACTCGACATGGAAGCCCCTTCGCGTCGGCATCGACACCCAGAGCACCCATTATCACAACGAAGGTACTTGCGGGGACCTCAATGTCGATTTCGTGTACGTCTTCGGCAACCTGCCCCAGAGCGGAATGGCCAAAGCCCCCGGAATGCTGGACAACAAGGTGGCGTACGCGCACACGTACATTCATTCGCCCTCTGCCGGTGAAGTCATGCTGCGGATCAACTATACGGCCGCAGCCCTCAGGGTGTTTCTGAACGATCAAGCAGTGACGGTCAAGCGAGGCGAGGGGGTCAAGGTCGCGTTGGAAAAGGGCTGGAACCGCCTGTGGGTGAAGGTCGCCAGCGCCGAGGCCGCCGTGCCGGAGGGCCAGAACGCATGGGTCAGCCGCTGGCGGTTCGCGGCCTACCTCGAGCCCGTGCCGCCGATCTCGTACGAGAGCAAGAACATCGCCTGGATGACCAGATTGACCGGGCGCAGCATGTCTCAACCCATTGTCGTGGGCGAGCAGATTTACCTCGGTTCGGGCATGACCGACCTGATGTGCATCGACAAGAAGACCGGCAAGGTCCTGTGGCTGCGGTCCAACACACCTTATGACGCCATGACGGAAGAGCAGCGCGCGGCGGTTCCCGGGATCAAAGAGAAGATCGAGCCGCTGGTCACCAGGCTCAACGCGCTCAACGAAGAGGCGGTGCAGGCGATCAACGCTGCCGTCTCCCCTGTGGGTCTGTCCTCGAATCAGCAGGCGGAACTGGACAAGACGATCAAGGCCAAGACTGATGCCGAGCGGGCCGTCCATCTGGCCTTCAGGGCCATCGATCGCAAGAAGTACCCGCCGATGTACGAGAACGAGGTTTCCGCCAGCAACTCCACGCCCCTCAGCGACGGCCAGTACGTCTACTGGGTCTGTGGCGGCGGAATGAAGGGTCCGGGCGCTCAGGTCATCGCCTGTTTCAACCTCGGCGGCAAGCGAGTGTGGAGCAGGCACGACCCCTCCCTCGGGTCCCCGGAGCACGGCAACCACATTTCCCCAAACCTGGTTGACGGCAAGCTGATCTACGCGGCCACCGGCACGCTCATCGCCTTCGACGCCAAAGCGGGCCTGGAACTGTGGCGAAACTGCCCGGCCGATTGGCAGAACAGCGGCCATGGCAGCACCTCGCCACTGGTCGTCAAGATCGGCGATGCCAGCGCCATCATCGAGATGAGATACATCCACCGCGCCTCCGACGGGACGGTGATCTGCCCCAGCAACCTGGACATCTGGGGCGTCCTGACGCCCATCGTCGAGAATGGCGTCATGTTCAATCCCTGCCGCTGGCATGGCTTCAAGGACCCGGTCTCGTTTGTTGGCGTCAAGCTCCCCGGCAACGTCGACGCCGGCGCCAAGACCCAGACAGTCCTGGCCCTGAACGGCAAGGAAATCACCATGCCCGCCCGGGTGGACGGCCCCATCTTCATGGTGGCCTCCCCGCTCTACGTGGACGGGGTCGTCTATTCGATCGAAATGGGCGGCGGCCTTGCCGCAGTGGATACCCTCGCCAAGAGGTCGCTCTACCGCCAATACCTGGACGGATACAACCGTTTCAACCGCTTCCTGTACGGTGTTGCCGCCAGCCCGACGCTGGCGGGCAAGAACATCTACATCACCGACGACGCCGGCTACACGCACATCATCCAGCCGGGGCCGCAACCGGTGATATTGGGCCGCAACGTCATCGAGAACATCCACGTCTCGGGCCTGGGCGGCAACCCATGCAAACAGGAATGCTTCTACACCTCGGCCTTCTTCGAGGGCAAGTGCATGTACCTGCGCGGCGAAGAGTACCTCTACTGCATCGGCCAGGAATGAGGAAGCATCCCAATGATACAAGCGATGAAATCGCTGTTGCTGCTTCTGGCTGCGGGCGCACTGGCCGGGGCCGAGCGCCCCGTGGGTTGGCGCGGAGACGGCAGCGGGCAGTATCCGTCGGCCGATCCGGTCACCAAGTGGTCGGCAAAAGAAAATGTCCTATGGAAGACCGAGGTGGGCGCAGGCTCCTCTTCGCCCATCGCGGTCGGCGGGCGCGTGTTGGTCACCGCCGAGCCGGATCTGCTGATCTGTCTGGACGCCGAAACCGGCCGGGAGCTCTGGCGCAAAGCCCACAAGGTCTCCGATTTTTCGGCCGCATTGAACGCCAAGACACCCATGCGGCCAAATCAGTACGGCGACGCCACGCCGACACCCCTCAGCGACGGCAAACGCGTCTGGGTCTTTTTCAACACCGGCATCGTGGCCTGCTATGACCTGAACGGCAAGGCTCGCTGGATGAACTGGTATGACGTGCGGCCGACCACCAACTACGGGCGAACCGCCTCGCCGGTGCTGGTCGGCGAGCGGTTGTTGGTGCACTTTGGCGCTTTGGTCTGCCTGGATGCGGCCACGGGGAAGTTGCTGTGGAAGAACGAAGACGCCAAGGCGACCTACGGCACGCCCGCCCCGGCCCGCATCGGCGATGTCGACGTCCTCATCACTCCCGGGGGTCACGCCGTCCGCCTCGCCGACGGAAAGACCTTGGCCGCGGACCTGGGCCATTGCATGTATACCAGCCCGGTTGTGCAGGGCCGCATGGTCTACTTCGTCGACACGAGCATCAGCGCCGTGCAGCTACCCGATAAGCCCGGCGATCAGTTCGAGGGCAAGGAGCTCTGGTTCGAGGACCTGAGCGGGGAGTTCTATGCTTCGCCGATCGTCCACGGCGGCCGGATCTACGCCGTGGACCGATCTGCCAACCTTCACGTGATTGACGCCAGCACCGGCAAGCCCGTTTTGACGAAGGCGCTCGAATTGCCGCCCGCCGGGCGCAGCGAGAGCCCCAACATCTATCCCAGTCTTTGCCTGGCCGGAAAGCACCTGTTTGTGGGCAATGACGCCGGTGAATCGCTTCTGATCGAGCCGGGCGACAAGTGCACGGTTGTCGGGGCCAACTCGCTGCCGGGCGGTTCGGGCGGAACGCCCGCCTTCAGCGACAAATGCATCTTTCTCCGGGGCGGCAAGTTCCTGTACTGCGTCGGCCGTCAGCCGGTGCCCGGACCCAGTCATTGAGCAGCGAGCTCAAGCTCCACGCGAACCTGCAATTACTCGGACTTCTCGATGGCCGAGCGGTAGTAGCTGTCATCGTGCTTCTGCTTCCAGCCATCGATCGGCGCAGGCAGCGTCGGGCGGTGCTTCGCCCACATCTCGTTGACAAACGCATCCCAAACTTTGGTTTGCCTGGCCCACTCCGGGGAGTAGTCCTTGCCCGTCTTTTCCTTGATGATCCTGATGAACTCGGCGTCATCCTCGTACATCCAACGATCGACATAATCGAAAAGGGCATCGTGGTTCCATGCCTTTTCCGCGTGCATCAATCTCATCGCCAGCCCCTGCGCCGGCCAGCCGACAGTGGAACTGGTCCGCCGATACGCCTCGCTGGTGTTCTGGTCCTGCTTCCAGGTTGACGGGTGGGTGTGCTCATAGGGTCCCCAGGCGTTGCCCCGGCCCCGATCTCGCCCCACGCCGGTGGCCGCGTCAATCCCCGAATGCCCGGCGAAGACGACTTTCGCCCCCGTCCAGCCATCTCCGTAGGCGGTCTGCTCGTCCTCGCCGAAGCTGACCTTCGGGAAGGACTTGTTGATGTTGGCCAGCTCTTCATCGCCCAGAAGCAGCCCGGCGAAAACGATGGGCGTCTTCCGGCCGCTGCCGTGCCCACCCCAACAGGCCCAGCCGGGATGGCCGGCGCGTACCATGCCGCCCAGGTCGATGCCCACCTGAACAAAGTTCACCAGCAGCGGCTCTTTCTGCTCGGGCTTCAAGTCCGTGCAGAGCAGCAGCGCCGAGATGCCCACCACCCGGCCATACTCCAGCCCATACTGCGGCATATTCTCCACCGGCTCCTCAAATCCGAAGAAGCAAGTGCCTACCCAAGGCCGCTGGGTGAAACGGATGTACTGCTCGACCTTGGGAATGCTCGGCGTCGCCGCCGCAGCAGGCAATAGGTCACGTTTGAGGTTGCGGGCCAGGTAGATCATCTGCTTTCGATCGCAGAATCCCGGGCGGAAGGCATCTGCCGGCTGCGGCTCGGCGACACAGGTCAACACCGCGGCAGTACGGATTGGGCTGCTGTCGTCCACGCCGCGCTCGATCTTGTTGCGAAGCTGGGCGTGGAGCACGAGGCCCTTGGGCATGCTGATGGTCGAGACCAGCGCGTCACCGGCCTTCATCGCCACCGGTAGCTTCTGGATCAGCGTCAGATCGAAGTAGTTCCGCACGCCGCTGTCGTAGGCCACCTTCATTCGGGCCTGCGGATTGAGCATGAAGCCGTTGCGCACGCGCTGTTCCTCTTTGCGTTCCTTGTCCATGTGGTCGAGTTCACGCCTGGGAATCTGGACGCCATAGAGTGGCTTGGGGTCGATGGCTTTGACTGTCGCCGGCCCAACGACATACCAGTCGCCATTGATGAACTGCCCCACGCGGGCGGGCTTGTCAAACGTCCACCTGATGCCGTATTGCCAGACGCTCTCCTTCAGCGGGAGGTCCTCCAGCTTGGGCGTCGAAGGGGCGTTGGCCTTGGTGTAAATGGCCGCCGGGCGGGTCAGCGTCGCATCCGCCGCGATGGCTTTCGCATCATACGGATCGGCTTCGACCACCGTCACGAGGTTCGCCGGCCCGCCCAGTGTGACGGACAAGTCGGAAACCCAGATCGTCTGCGCCTGGTCCTTGGCGTTGTCACCCCAGATGGCGATGGCGCTGAAGCCCTTCAAACCCGCCTTGTCCAGCGCCACGTTGATGGGCCTGTCGTTGTGCAGGATCTGGAGACCTTCTTCTGGATCGAAGTTGATCGTCCACTTGTGCCAGCCGGCCGGGGCACGCTTCATGCCCAGCCAGAAGAGGCGATCGAGCCAATCCTTCTCGGTACAGGCGGACGCCGTGTAACCTTCGCTGCCACTGAGATAGCCGGCATAGAGGATGCCGATCGTAAAGAGCTTGCCATCGCTTTGCACCAATCCCCAGCGCGGACCCACACGGGTAGCCTTGGGGTTGTCGGGTGTGGTGCCGTCATCATAGACCCACAGCTCGACCCGGCCCGATTCATCCTTGTCGCGCAGCTTCAGCAGCGCCTTGCCGCCGGGGCCGACTTTGAGCACGCCGCCTTTGCCCTCGCGAATCCGCGTGTTGTCGATGCTCGCAGCACCGCTGATCGTCCAGTCACTCAGCAACTGACTCTCATCGAGCCCAAACGAGCGTATCTGCCCGTTTGCCGGTGACCAGACATCAACGATGACCATGATCGAAGAAACTAGAACAACGAACTGCGCCAGTCTCCGCTGCTTCATCTTCTCCTCCATCCGGTTTGACCACCACTCCAATTGTTACCGACGGGAACGGCCGGCGTGGCCACGGAGGCGTCGGTTCGTACGATCCAGGTACTCAGCCGGCCAGAACATCGCGGTGGTCGTTTTTCATCCGTTCCAAGGCGTCGCCGACACGACGCGCCTGCTGATTCGCGATGGGAAAGACCTTTTCGCGATCGACCTGTTTGGCACCCCGTGCCCGCGACTGTCGAGGGAAGCTCGCTGGGAAAGGACCCCTATGACGACACAAACCAGACGCGGTGTTCTGAAGCAGACGGCGGCGGCATTGTTGGCCACCGGTTCCAGTGCCGGCGCCGTCGCGACGAAGAAGGCAGCGGGCCGACAAAAAGCCTGCCTTCATTGGACAACGCAGTGATGCACTGATCGGTATCTGAGCACAGGAGGTACCTTGATGCAGTTCGATCATGCGCACCACAGGAATCCGTGTCGCGCCGCGTTCAGCCGCCGACGTTTCATGACGATCCTCGGAGGCCTTGCGGCATCGCGGGCGGCCTGCGACTGGCTTGGTCGTCCGCAGCCGGCGCTCGGCATGGAACCGGTTGGAATGCAATGTGTCGAGCGCACCGGGCGAGCATTGGGATCCGTAATCTCGATGGCCGTCCTGCACGCGGATCGCAACACGGCCCAGAAGGCGATTGCCGCGGCCTTTGCCCAGCTCGACCAGGTCGATCAGCTCATGAGCATCTATCGTCCGGACAGCCAGATCTCCCGGCTGAACCGCACGGCATCGCTGCCGAACCCCCACCCTTGGGTCCTTGAGGTCCTGCGGAAGGCACAGTCGATGTCGCAACAGAGCACCGGCGCGTTCGATATCACGGTGCAGCCGCTGTGGGATCTGTATGCTGGCGCGCAGAAACAGGGCAGGCTGCCCGTCGACGCCGCCATCCAAGCCGCACTGGCCAAGGTGAACTGGTGCATGCTGGAGGTCTCGGCCGATCGGATCGCGCTTCCGCCCGGCATGTCGATCACGCTCAATGGGATCGCGCAAGGCTACGCCGCCGACCGCGTGGCGGCTGCCCTCCAACAACACGGCATCCGCCACGCCCTGGTCAACACAGGAGAAATCGGGGCAATCGGCCGTCGCTCTGACGGCCAGCAATGGACCGTCGGCATCCAGCATCCTCGTTCCAAGGACGCCTACGTTGCCTTGGCCCGGCTCGAAGGTCGCTTCATGGCCACCAGCGGCGACTATGAGACCACGTTCTCTAAGGATCGCGAGTACAACCACATCTTTGACCCGGCCAGCGGCCGCTCTCCCCGGGTCTTTTCCAGCGTCACCATCGTCGCCAAAAGCGGCGCCGACGCCGATGCACTCTCCACGGCGGTCTTCGTGCTCGGCCACGAAGAGGGCCTGCGACTCATCGAAAACACGCCAGGCGCCGAGGCCCTGCTGGTCCTGAAGGATGGTCGCACACTCGCCACCAACGCGTTCCCCTCGGCCACGCTCTGATTCGCACCCCGTGCACAGGAAAATCTCCATGAATACGCCTGCCTTTGCCAAGCGGAGCCCGTCGTGCTGGCCCATTTCCTGTCTTGGTGCCGCGATCACCATTCTGAACGTCGCCGTTGTTCCCTGTGCCATGGCCG
>JAPLNB010000284.1 GCA_026693085.1 Planctomycetota bacterium
GGCCAAGAGTTTTGAAACCCATGCCGTTCGCGGTCCGCGCACTATCCCGCCCAGTCCTGCCCGCCCACCGACAGACTTGAGAAAAAACGGATTTATCTCAGAGAATGCCGCATCCGTCACGGCCGGGGCGGCCGGATCAAAACCCCGAAGAACATCCAGAAGGTCGGAAGTAGAAGTGGATCTACATCCACTCATTGTCCCCGTGCGAGGGCAAGAAAAAGTCGAAGAAAAACCAGCAGTCTTCACGGACTGCACTATATGAGGAGAATACCGCCATGCCTCTTGATTGATAAACACAATCTCGCCCACGTCCGGCTGCCGAGCGGGAAAGTGCCAACTCGCATTCCGATCCAACGTGGAATTCACCGCATCTGAGAAGACGAGATCAGGAAGTCTGAACTTGCTGGACCAGCACAGGGAGCCGAGTTCGCCCGCCGGCATTACGGGTTGCGCGGTTGTTGCTGATCGCGCCATTTCCTGAAGCGCTCGAACATCCTTCGCGGTTCCTCTTTTGCTGTCTCGAGCGATCCCATCCCATGCAAATGATCGCCCGGGGACACCGTTATCCGCACATCGGCGCCAATGGCTTCAAGGTCCTTCTTCAAAAGCATCACCGGACCGGCCAACCCGAGTTGGTCGAATGTTCCCACCGTGATGGAGATTCTTCCCGCCAGCTTGGGTCCAAGCTCATTCCAGCGGTGGATTAACTGGTAACCGTTGTCGTAGCTGCGCCAGTCAGCCGCGACTTTGGGATTAACCGCCCCGGTTCTGCGGTCCCAGAGGTGCTCGGGTTGTCCGTCCGGACCGCGTTGGGTGAAGATGGCTTCCAGGGTGCGGAAGCCTCCGCGACCGAGAACTTGTTCACGGTCACTCATGTCCTTGAAGTAGGCTACGATCCCCATTCCGGCGATCTCGACAACGGGCCGTAACTCGCCATCCCGGTCATAAAACATGTTCGCGCCAGGTTCATAGATATTCGCGCCGTGGAAGTCCCTGTAATCGGAGGGGCTGGGAGCGGAGCTCCAGCCGTATCCGAAAAACTCGGGATAGTTCAACATCAACCTCAGTGTGGCTCCCCCGCCCGCACTGTGTCCCCGGATGAGTCGGGCTTCGCGATGGCCAAAGCAGCGGAATCGCCGCTCGATCTCGGGTATCAACTCGTGTACTAACGCGTCACCCCAAGGACCGTTATTCCTGCTATTCGCGAACTCCCCATGCCCATCAGGTCCGTATGCCTCAAGCCAGACCACAACGATCGGTTCGTCCGGAAACATCTTCTCCGGTCCCGTTTGCCAATTCGCATTTTCGAGGTCGAATCCGGCTCCCGGGATGAAGAGGAGCATCGGGAAGCGTCGTTGTGGCTCCTTTTGCCAGGCTTCCGGTAGATGCACCTTGGCTTGGACAAAGACAGGTTTCCCGTGAAAGGCGCTCAGACGCCCAGATTGAATTCGCACGAGCTTGCTCCATGCGGACTCTTGGATCTCCTGTTGGATCCGATGCTTGCACACGAGCCTGAGACTCTGGCCAGTCTTCCCAAAATACACCTGCGATGGATCAGAATATAGATTGCCGGGTGACCTGCCCGGGGCCAGCGCGGACAAGCCCAAATCCATCACCGCTTGCACGAAGTACTGACCTCGTTCCATCTCGGAAGGCAAGACGGGATAGCTGATCGCATTGGTGTCAGTGATCCACATACACTGATCGGGCGGGATTCGTGAGAAGTCCGCGCCAATCAGCGCAATCCGGTTCAACCACGTGTCGCTGAATCGGGGCTCACGGTCGGTCTTCGAGAGAAAAATCACGACGCGACCTGAGAAGGGCTCAGCCATCGCGTCTTTCGGGAAAGTAATTCCAAACTCGAAGACATGTTTTGTCTCCGCAGCCTTCGCGTTAGGCGTTGAGCCGATGATTGAGCTCCAGCAGAAAACGGCATGCAGGATCAGAATGCATCGGTGGAAAAGTGGAGCGTAATGTCGTGACGATTCGCGTTCCATGATTCTCAAAAGTTGAGGGGCGCTCCATCCTCAATTGAGGAGAGAACCCAACCGGGATTTCCCAAATGAACCTTGGCCGACGAACGTCGGCCGTTTTGCACATGATACCGAGTGTTGGGGCTTGGGAAAACTTTGTTCTTGGTTCGCAGGCACCTGAATTCGTGTCGATTTGGCCGGGAAACCTCCCATCTTGACATCTCGGACCGTTTCCCGACCGAACGCAAACAGACCGCCCCCGTCGCCCCGCACATGTTTCAGGCTTTTCACACTTGCCTCCGTTATCCCGATACCGCCGTGGCCAGGCGGAGTTGCCGAATCCGGTCCAGGATCGCCCGGAACAGACCCCGAGGGATGGCCACCTCCGCCATCTGGAAAACCACGTACCGCGCGGTGGACATCCTCCACCCCGAACACGAGGTCCACCGAAGGCAGAGAGTTTCAGATTTCAAATCTCAAATCTGAGGTTCTCTCCCATCGTCGCTTCGTCGCTCAACTGCCGGGGCAAGCTTGCTCTGTGACCCGTCTTCACTGCAAAAACGCCTGCCACTACTTGCTCTTCAGCAGTTCCCCGAACTCTGGCAGCAAGGCGTACTTCCGTTGCCACGGTGTGTACATGAAGCCACGCACGTTGGCCATGGGTTTGGTTACCACCAGCCAATCCTTCACCTGGTCCAAATTGTCGGCATCGTAGTAGCAGGCGCCCAGCGTCTTGAATCCTTGCTCGGCGAAGAACTTCAGGTTCTTGGCCTGCACCTCGCTCCCCCAAACGGCCATGATCAGGTCCTTGGGCACGTGGTTCCACGAGCCGGCGAAGTCGCCCTTCACAAGGTAATAGTTGCCGTGAGCGTTGTGGTTGGGGTCGAGCATGTCCGACCAGATATACACCTCCACGCCCGGCATGTACTTCCGCAGGATCTGCACCTGCTTGGTGATGCACTCGCCCAACAGCTCGCCCATGTTCCGCCCGCGGCAGGCGGCGCAGGTGCCGCCTTCACGGATCTCATCCATGTTCAGCAGCACGCGTTTGGGGTGCAGGCGCTCGGCCAGCAACCTGGCCTCGTGGTCGAAGATTTCGTATAGCGCTGGCTCGGCCATGCAGCAGGTGATCTGCCCATCGTGGACGATCATCGGGTGATACCAGCTCACCTTCAGTTTCTGCCCATCGGCAATCCTCCCGCCGACCAGCAGCTTCAGCGGCGGGGCCTCGCGGTCGACGCGATAAGGGCTGTAGGAAGGATCGACCAGCGGGGCGTAGTCCTTCCCCGCGGCGTAGGTGAGCGAGCCGTCTTGGCTCTTCACCGTCACCGGTGTACCGGGGCGGTGCAGCACATTCATTGGGCCGATTTCCTCGACGGTCCAGTCATCGAGCCAGAACTTGCCCGCCTTGCCGCCCCACACCCCGGCGTAAACGGTCACCTTGTCATAGTCCAGGCTGTTGACCAGCATAGTGATCTTCCGCCAGTCGCCGGTGGCCGGCAGGCTGAAACTGCGCGGGGCGATCTCCCGGTCCGTCTTCTCATCCACCAGGGCCAGGACTTTAAATGCTCCCCCCGGCTGCAGCCCTTCAGTCTTGACCCAGATGCTCAGCCGGTACACGCGATGCGGCTTGAGTGTGACCCGCTGTGCCACCCGCCCATGCCCCCACTGATTGGCCGTGAAACTCTGCATCCGCAACGACGCCTTGCCGCCATGCTTCACCTCGGTATCGACAAAGCTGATCGTGCTTGGCTGCTCGGCCAGCGTGTAGCTGGCGACCTTGTTGCCCGTGAAATCCTCAAAGCCACCGTTGGCCAGGACCGGCGCAGGATCGGGAAGAAACCGAGCTTCGGCCCCCTTCACAACAAACAGGGCATCTTCCACCGGCAACCCCTCGGCCAGGTTCTCATCGTGCGCCAGCGCTGAGCCGGCATACCCAACAGAGAAGATCGAGGGGATCAACTCCAATTTGCTGCGCTCGCAAGCCTGCTGCACCTGGGCCAGGCGCTGGAAGAAAGCCGGAGTCTTCTTGCACAGTGTGTCCAGCCCAAACGACACCACCGCGCCGTTGAGACCGGCCTTCCCGGCCGTGTCCAGTACCTTGGTGACTTCCGCGAGATCGCCGTCCCGGTCCAGGTTCCAGCCGAAGACCCATACAAAGCGGTCCTGGTAGGGGGCGGCGATGGTGACATTCGCCAGACCCAGCATAAACAGCAGAAGGGGAAAGAAGGATTTTTTCATGTCGGCTTCTCGGATTGATCATTGGATTGTCCCGCGCGTGTTGGGTATGTCAACCACCGGAGAGGTGAACACAAAGCCGTGGGTGCAGGACACTTTATTGGCACCCATAGGACAGCCAAATTCCCACACAGGTGGATGGCGGGAGAGAGTACGCCCCACCCTCGATAACGGGCTCCGGGGCTTTTACTGCCTCTTTGCACGGGAATTGCACAGGAATAGCCCATGTTTGGTATTGCCCCTCATAAGTCCTGATAGATCAAGGACCCGATTTTGCATTAGTCACTACACGACCACCTCCTCGCCCTTGGGCGGCGTGGGCGGACGCAGGTCCTCCAGCCCCAATGCCGCCAGCACCTGTCT
>JAPLNB010000285.1 GCA_026693085.1 Planctomycetota bacterium
GACCCGCCACGATCTACGAGCCGACGACGGCGCGTACGTTTGGCCGGATGCTCAAACCCCACCGCACCACGCGCCAGGAGAACCGGCTGGACCTGACTGTCTCCGACATTCACGAGGTGGTTCTGATTCGCTACTGAGCCATGAATCCGATTCATTCGGGACGGCAGACTGTTGAACAGGGATGATCCTGCGTAAGCTCGGCTTCTGCCCTTGCTCCGCTGCCGCCAGCGGTATTCTATTAACAATAACAAGTAATCGAATTCTTCCCTCTGCTACAGTTTCCGAAAGCGCGGCATCGGAAAGATGCTCTCCGTGTCTGTAGGGACGTGTCTTGGATTTCTGGCGACATGATACGCACTCCAGCGATTCACCTTCAACCGCCGGTGCCAGAGAGCCCAAAGCCCCACAGGGCGAACCCGGGTTCAGCAAGTTTTTAATACAGCCCGCTCTGTCTGGCGGAGATTCAGACCTCTGTGGCGCCCCCTTTTCGACCGTGGTCGAAAGCGCGTCAGTCGGCCGCCCGATTCAAGCCGCGCGGCCTGGCGGGGCTGGCCTACAGGTACGCGGTGTTGCCCCTTCACGGCTACGTCTTTCGGGGTATGCTGAACGGCATTCGGCGAGAGGCGGAACGGTCATCATCCGCGACGGTATAGGCCTTCGAAGGACGACCCCATGGGTGGAGCCGGCGTGTTGATCATCGGTGACCAGGTTGATCTGCAAGCATTCTCGCTTTGCCAAGATGGGTTTGACGAGCTGTGGTGGATTTGTGGTATGATGGACTGAGTTGCTATGGGTTTGAGCTGCAACATCGATTCACGCGGACGCAGGCTCCGGCTTGTCATCGGCCTTGTCTGCTTCCTGGTTGCCGCGGCCGTATTTTACGCGGCATGGTGCAAAGACAGCCTCGGTCTGCTGATCACGGGGGTCATCTTTGCGCTGGGAGCCGGGCTATGCATCTGGCAGGCAAGGGCTGGCTACTGTGTGGTGCGCGGCATGGGGTTCAAGACGCCGATCTGAAGTCACGGCAGAACAACGCGGATTACGCCAACATCGTTCCGGCACGCTCTGGAGGTGCCGGCTGGCTGCGTGGTCCAGAACGCATAATTCCCGTCAGCACGCCCGCGAGGCCGGAGCAGGCGGGCTCGAACCTGCGTAGGCCGCGCAGAAAGCCGCGGTCCTCGTGCAGCAGTCGCTCGTAGGCCGGAATGACTTCCATGTTGGAGACGATGAGGTCGGCGGGATGGAAATGCCCGCGGGCCATGACTCCGGTGACGCAGTTGCCTTCCTTGCAGATCTCGGTGACCTCGCTGTCCAGACAGACGCTAATGCGAAGCTCGTCCAACAGGCATTGGAGGCCAAGGGCGATGTTGTACAGGCCGCCGTCCACGTACCAGAGGTCGTAGCGGAACTGGATTGTCGGCAGGCAGTTCATGAACGCGGGTGCGTGATACGCAGATGAGCCGACGTACTTGATGAAGTAGTCGAAGACGTCCTGCATGTGTCGTGTTTTGAGGAACCGCTTGACGTCGCCGTGCATGGTGCGGAACAGATCGAACTGCAAAAACTGCCAGAATCGCTAGAATCGCGAGAAGTCCTTGCTGGTGTCGAGTCCCTGCTCGAAGTAGCCGGCATTGACGAGATCGTATAGGTTGGCGGAGTACGTCAAGAACCGCTGAACGTTTTCGGGGTCTTCGCCGACTTTGCGCGACTCCGTGGCCATTCGATCAGATTCGGGATACAGGTCGACGACCTTGCCGTCCTCGAAGAAGTTGCGCCAGTGCGGACGCAAGGCGCGGATCGGGATGCAATCGCTCATCTTCTTGCCCGATCGCTCGAAAAGCCGCGCGAAGATGTGCGGCAATGTCAGGATGGAAGGGCCGAGGTCGAAGCTGTAGCCGCGTTCCTTCAGCACATTGAGCTTGCCGCCGATCTTCACATTCTTTTCGTGGATCGTGACGGCATAACCTTCTTGCGCCAGGGAGATAGCCGCCGCCAGCCCTCCCAGACCCGCTCCGATGACAAGCACGTTCTTCTTCATCGTGCCGACTTCTCCGGATCCCCGCGCGAGCCGGTTGCCGCTCTTCGCCGAATCATGACTTGACGAGCTTACACGTCAGAGCCGACACTTCACCAAGCTGAAAATGGATTTGGCCCCGTTCATTGCCCGCCAACGCGCTTACTTCCAGACGAGAGCCACCCGTCCTCTGGACTTTCGTCTTGCGCAACTCCAGAAGCTGCACGATGCCGTGGAATTTCGCGAACAGTTCCTTTTCGACGCCTTGCACAAGGATCTGCGCAAGTCGCCCGCGGACGCCTACGCGATGGAGATCGGCCTCGTACTCAGTGAGATTCGGCACGCCATTCGCCATTTGCCGGCGTGGAGGACGCCGCAACGTCGCCGCACGCCGCTGCTCGCATGGCCCGCGCGCGGGTTCATCTATCCGGAGCCGTACGGCGTGGCGCTCATCATCGGGCCCTGGAACTATCCGCTGCAGTTGCTGTTTTTCCCATTGGTCGGCGCTGTCGCCGCCGGAAACTGCGTTGTGCTCAAACCATCCGAATTCGCGCCGCACACCGCTGCCATAATCGCGCCACTCAACTGTGCGACATTCCCGGAGGAGTACATCGCCGTGGTGCAGGGCGAACGCGATGTCTCCGCGTCGCTGATTCGCGAGAAATTCGACACGATCGTCTTCACCGGCAGCACCAACGTTGGCCGCGCTGTGCTGGGCGCCGCCGCCCGGCATCTCACGCCCGTCACGCTGGAACTCGGTGGGAAATGCCCGTGCCTCGTCTGTGCCGATGCACCGCTTGACACCACCGCTCACCGGATCGCCTGGGGCAAGTTCATGAACGCGGCCCAGACCTGCGTGGCGCCCGGTTTTGTCCTGGTGGATCGTCGCATCCACGACACGTTCGTGGAGGCGATGAAGCGGGCGATCCGCGAGTTCTACGGCGACGACCCGCGGAATAGCGCGGCCTACGGCCACATTGTGAACCGGAGGCACTTCGACCGGCTCGTCGGCTACGTTATCCGCGGCCGAATCATGCACGGCGGCGAGCATAATGCCGACGACCGGTACATCGCCCCGACGATTCTGGCCGCTGTTCCGGAGGACGCCCCGGTGATGCAAGAGGAAATCTTCGGGCCGGTGCTACCCGTTCTGGAGTATACCGCTCTGGACGAAGCGCTGACCTTCTTGCCAGACCGGCCGACGCCGTTGGCGCTCTACCTGTTCACCAAGGACCGCGCGACACAGGACCGCGTGCTCACGAGGACGCGCTCCGGTGGCGTCTGCCTCAACGACACCGTCTCGCATATGATCGGCCACGACCTGCCGTTCGTCGGTCTTGGCGAGAGTGGCATGGGAGCATACCACGGCAAGGCGAGCTTCGACTGTT
>JAPLNB010000286.1 GCA_026693085.1 Planctomycetota bacterium
TGTTGCGGAAGCTCGCGCGGCGAAGTGTCGACGGACTGTTCGCTGGCATTGGAGAAGCGCTCGAATCGATTCGTCCGACTGACGTGCTGAACTACATTGCCCATTGCGGCTACGCTACGAAGAGGCGCAATCTGCTCTAAGTCGCGTTCGGCAGGACCATTATACCAAAGCGGGCGACGGGACTCGAACCCGCAACAGCCAGCTTGGAAGGCTGGCGGCTCCCACTTCCAACCAACGGCAGAACAAGGCACTTACGAGCGCGCCCGCGAACGCTTGTACCAACGCTTGTACCGAAAACGCCGCCGAGGGCAACGGAAGGGGGGGCGGCGAAGGCATCGACGCCGACTTCGGCGAAGCGCTCAAGATGATTGCTTCGCTCCCGCTGACCAAGGCGGAGAAAGCCGAAGCGGTGCGGCGGCTGCTGGCGGGTAAGGCGGAAGGGGGCAAGTCGTGAGAACGGATCGGAAAGGCCGCGCCAAGGTACGCCGGGGCACCGCGACGGCTCATCGGTCAGCTTGGGCGTCGGATGCGCCAGAATGCGGCGTATCGCAACGGCGGGGCATTCTTGCCAGCGATGGACAGCAACGTCCCTCAGCGACGAATCACCATGCGGAGGTACGCCCATGAGCGATTCACCGTCAACAACGGCGTCTAACGGCAGGACCGGCAACGGGCGTTTCGCCCCCAGCAACAAATACGCCAAGGGCAATCCCTTCGCTCGGCGCGTCGCCCGTCTGCGCTCGACGTTGCTCAAGGCGGTCAAGCCGACGGACCTGCGAGACGTGGTGGCCGTGCTGCTGACCCAGGCCAAGGCCGGCGATGTGGCCAGCATCAAGGAACTGTTGCAGAGGCTGCTCGGCCCGCCGGTGGAGTTGGATTTCGTGGAGCGGCTGGACGCGCTGGAACAACAGATTTCGACCCTGCTGAAACGAGGTGATTCGTGGTAAGTGGAAATCGGCTGGCACGGCTGGAGCGGCTCGCCGCCCGACTGCTGCCCGGAGTGCGGCGTGGAGTGGCCGATGCTCGTCATGTCTACGCCATTGCATGGCCCGTTCCAAGCCATGTCCCCACTGCCGTATGACCCGGTATTCCCCGAAGAGAACCAATCGTAAATTGCAGATTGGCCAGCATGCGAGAGCCAATCGTCAAACAAGCCGACGGCGAGCAGCAAGGCAGAACATGCCCGCAACCAGAACAATCAGGCCGGTCGGCTCTGGCACCGCCGACGGCTGCACCGCCCCTGCGCGCAACGGCCCGCTTTGGCCGATGAATGCCGAGTCGATCAGGAAATAATCGTCGGCGTTGACGATCCCGTCGTAGTTGAAATCGCCGTTGCGGTAGCCGCCCTCCTGCGAAATGAATCCGCCGTCGATACGAAAGTAATCGTCGGCATTGATCCGCCCGTCGAGATTCGCATCGCCATCCCAAGTGTATTTCACAAGGATACAACTGTTGTCCACGCTCTCGCCGTCGAACATCTCCAGCAGAGGCTTGATTGAACCGTATCGGTAGTTGAGAAGGACCGCCAGGCCCGTATACGGGTTGTCCCGAGCGGTCGAACTGGTGATACCGTCGCCCGTCCACTTGCCGCCGGCGCGGGCCGTCTTGATCTGGTTGGCGACATCTGACAAGACCTGATCTCGTGTCTGCGGGGTGGCCTCTATGATGAGGTCGCTGTTTGTCAGGTCCAGCGTGCCTTCCCATACGTCCGCTGCACCCCCGAAGCTCAGGCCGGCGATCCTGCTGACGATGCTTGAGGGCGCATCTGACTTGATAGTCACCTGCGCGCCCTTGCGAATGGCCAGCAGACCGCCCCGGATAGCGTCGGCATGGACCGTGCCACCCTCAACGATCAGGCTGGCGCCGTCACCCAGTTTCACGCCGCCGCTGATGTCCAGCGGGCCGCTGTTCGTCTTGGCGAGCGTTTTCTCATCGTCAACGCTGATGCCGCCTGTAATGCTGAGCTTGGCAGATGCCGCAACATCAACAGTGGTGCCGTCGATGATGCTGACCGGCGCGGAGATGATATGTCGGCCACTCTTGACGTTGATGGCCGCGCCGCCTTCGTTGTCCAGAATGAGCTTGCCGCCTTTCCCGGAAGCGATGATGAAGCTGACAGGATCGGTCCCATTCGTGGTTGTGTTGTCGAGGTTCAGCGTGCCGACGGTCCTGTCTTCGTCCAGCGTGATCGTGGCCGGGGCATTGCCTGGTGTCGCCAACTTCCCTCGGAAGTTCGCCACGGCATACCTGTCGTTGGGAATGGTCCCGGTCCACTTGGCTGCATCGGCCCACCTACCGCCCCCATCGTGATTCCACTGAATGCTCATTGGCGCTCGCGGCACTATCTCGATCCCATATCCAGCGGTGCCTTGCGGCACAGTGCCCAGGAAGTCACCGGTAAAGGAGTAGCGCCCGATGGCATTACCGCTCTGCGGTGTCGATGCCCAGACTTCATCGCCCACGACTTTCAGGGCTGTCACATACCCGATTGGCAGGCTGTCGATGTAGGTGCCGGTGAGTGTGAAACGATCCACGGTAGAGCCGTTGTTCCCGGCCCAGACAGTGTTCCCGACTACCTCGATGGCATATCCAGCGGTGCCCACAGCGCCCAGAAAGTCACCGGTAAAAGAGTAACGCCCGATGGCGTAGTTCCAGATGGCATTACCGCTCTCCGGTGTCGATGCCCAGACTTCATCGCCCACGACTTTCAGGGCTGTCACATACCCGATTGGCAGGCTGTCGATGCGGGTGCCGGTGAGTGTGAAACGATCTACAGTAAACCCGTTGATCGCGGCCCAGACAGTGCTCCCGACTATCTCGATGGCATATCCAGCGGTGCCTTGCGGCACAGTGCCCAGGAAGTCACCGGTAAAGGAGTAGCGCCCGATGGCATTACCGCTCTGCGGTGTCGATGCCCAGACTTCATCGCCCACGACTTTCAGGGCTGTCACATACCCGATT
>JAPLNB010000287.1 GCA_026693085.1 Planctomycetota bacterium
GTTCTTCACCGTCAGGTTCGCGTTGTTCCCCGCAAGCTCCACGTCGCAGTTCACCGTCACCCCATCCAGCGTCCCCCCGCTGGCCGTCCCGATCAGCTTCACCCCCGTCCCGTTCAACGTGCCACCCTTCAGCGTACCGCCGGCTAGAATCATGGCCGCCTGGATCGTGGCGGCGTCGGCAACAGCCAATACTCCGCCCGACAGATTCATCGTTTCATCTGTCGCCAGGCTCTTAATGTTGACAGTGCCTGCCGCACTGGTGAAGCGAATTGTGGGGTTGTCCGCCACGTTGACGATCACATCATCCCCCGCCTCTGGCAGGGCATCGCCACTCCAGTTCAGCGGATCATTCCATGACGCCCCATCACCGCTGCCGTCCCAAGACACAGTGGCCAGCAGCACCCGCTGTTCCAGCACCTCCGCCACACAGGGCCGAAGAGCCCTGGCCAGCCTCCGAGAACGCAGCTTCCACGCTCGTTGATGGATTTTCACGGTAAACATGCGCCGTCTCCTCGCTCGCCCCCGAGCCAATGCGTGGTTACATGATGTGAGTGCCTGCCACGCCGATGCCCTGCCTGCCGACCCACATGATCTTTACACCACTCGAGCATGGGCCACGGAAGTGAAGAACTCTTATCCCATGCGTTGACAGGACGATACCGCTTCGGCGGCCGGGCAGCAAGAAAAAAGCGTCGGCGACGGGGCGCAAGTCCAGTGGGATGGGGGGCCAGGGGAACTGTGCCGTTTGGGGAGGCATCGTTCTGAGAATGCCGCTGGGCGAGGGCCTTGAGATTCCATTGCTGTAACGGATTGAGGGTTCTGCTCGTTTTCGGTGCGACAGAGGGGAGTCCGGTGACGCATCATCTCTGATGAGATGCACCATGCCGCCAATTGGGGATTCGTCACATCTGCTGACCGAGCCTTGTCATGTCTTCCGTTGATGGAGCGGACCAAGATGCTGGCCTGTTGCAGTCAGGTGTGCGCGACGCTGAGACCTTGGTGCAGGTCGGAATGGATTGCCACAACTCCGCCACAAACCGAAGCGATTTGCGCAACTGGCCGAGGGGTCGAGGAGTTCAACAGAGAAGTCTGCATTCTCTGACGCTCGCACCAGCATTCCCGCGATTTACATGAGCGCCTCAATGGGGTTCGGCCAAGCGACGCAGCCCATTGCGCTGGCGCTAACATCGCGCTATACTCGGCTCGGATCTCTACCCGGAAAGGATGGCGACCGATGACTCTTCGAATTCGAAAGCGGCTGGTTGTGTGCTTTATGATCGGCATTGTTCTATTGGCCAATGCCGCTCTGATCGTGCAGTGGCTACAGCGCGTCGGCCTGGTTGACTTGGCACGGTGGATTCGGCGGGAGTACGTCACCGGAACAGCTCTGGCGGTCATCGCCGTGCTGCTCTGGCTGCTGTCGGAGCGGGACAGTCGCATCGCCGAGCCCCTGAAGCACTGCCGTGTCTGCGACCGCGGGATTACAGTCGGTGGCCGATATTGTCCGCAGTGCGGGAGCCGGGCCCGACGGCGGAGACCGAGGCATGGGTGCATTTCTGAGGCACTGTACCCGTCGCCGCAGGACACGCAGCGACGAACCAAGAGCACTTTGCCGAGCACATGCTGGGCTGCAAGCTGCCCAGCACCATGCCATCCGATTCGAAGAAATGCCCTTGCGCTATTAATCCTGCGGGTGCGGCCCATGCAAGCTGAACTTCCTCAGAGACCGAATCTCATCTCGCAGCTTCCGGGCGCGCCCGTCCCATCTGGCGATGTCCTGCCTGTCCAAGTCCTCGATGTGGTCGAAGTCGATGACGTCTCGGTGCGGGTAGTCCAGCACTTGGTACTTGGCGGGTCCCGGGATATGTTCCATCGCTGTATCACGTCTGATAAGGGAATACCGCAGTTCCTCGGCCAGCCGATCCGCCTTGTAGCGGGCCTTGTCGAATTCGCCGTACAGCCGCTCAAAGTCCGCGGTGCCGAAGGCTCCAAAGTCCAGATGACCGAATTCATCAATGGCCGGCCTGATCCCGCTGTGTCTGGATCGATCCGGCAATGCGAGGACCGGCCCCCAGTCATCCCGGAACGCAACTCGCTGCAGCTCTGCCGGATCCGCCAGTTCATCTTCATCGAGCCCGGGCACGCCACCGTACAAACTCTCCCGCTCCGCTTTGATGGTTGGCCATTCTGGCGCGTCGATGATCGGAGCCATGTCGTTGTCTTCGTCGTATTCCATCTCAGTTACCTCCAAGTGCTATGCCATTCGTTCCGTGTTTGCTTTCCGCTGGATTCTCCCAACTTTCCAACATGAACCGGGACCGTCCGGACGCGGTCATTCCGCGCTCGTCGCTCCTGTGATTAAGGCGGCAGAATGCGCCAAGGGGTTTCACCTGGAGTTCTCTGTGCCTCATTCAGTTCCGATGGTCACTGCGCGGCTGAATGATCCGCTGCAGACGCGGGTGGACCGACGGCGTTATCGTCAACGCGGCGAAAGCCGGACGTGATGGCAGGGACTGATGCCCAGATGCATCATGGTGCATTCACCCGTCGCCGCAGGACACGCAGCGGCGAGCACCGCAGGTGCAGAACTCGGCGGCCGATGCCCAGTCATAGGGCGTACCACATCGCGGGCAGAACAAGGGCCCGGTGCACCGGTCAACCGGGACGTCGGACGGAGTTGCCGTCTCGGCGGATGGTCCCCGCCCCTGTTGATTGGTCGAGTCGGCAGTTCCCGGGCAATCGTCGACGTGAAAGAGAAGCATCTGTTCGCCTGGCTTCATGATGGTTTCTGCTCCTGACTGATCTGGTCTCGGCCTTTCTGGCGTCCAACACACCCTGCCGCCGCTACGACCGCCCCGCGCCGGACTGGACAGGATGGATCGCAATAGGCGCGGATCATGGGGTCTTCGCAGCCGTAGCTGCGGTAGTTCTTGCGATAGGCATCTTGGGTTTGGGATGCGACCTCTTCCGCGGTGATGACTTTTCCGTCGGTGGGCCGATTCTTTCCGGCGCATGCCTTGAGCATGACCAAGGCCAGGTCCTGGGGTATTCCTAGACACTTGAGATGGACGGCCAGACGGAAGCAGGTTACGCGCTGATAGCCATTGACGCCGGCGAGCATGCGGCGGGCACAGGGCGTCAGGCTGAAGGAGGTGTGGTCTGCCGGCCCTGGCGGGGTTGGCCCGCAGCAGCTCGGCCACGTCGCGCACGGCCAGCACCGGCAGACTTGCCTTGGCGGCGGTCATGGCCAGCACGATCCGCTCGTGCTCAATGGGCGTCAGAGTGTCTGTCGAGCCGTCGGCATCCAAGGCGGGGATGATGACGCGGCGAATGCGGTGGTCGCGCAGGACGGCTTGGAGTTTGGCGGGAAGCTGGCTGACCAGGCGGATGTCACCGTCGGCGGAGCCGATGCTGACGCTCACCAAGAGGTCCTGCACCAGCGGCAGGCCCAAGGCCGCGCTGAGCATCGCCAGGAACAATGCCCCGTCGGCGGAGAATCCCGATACCTCCAGGCCCAGGTCGCGCAGGGCGGTGGCATTGATGTTGGCCACGGAGACCTCAAAGTTGCATCGGGGCACGTCCAGGAGCTCCAGGATCCGGTCTAGGGCGATCAGGACAGTCTCGTGGATGTGGCGCATGGCCGCGGGGTCGAACGTGACGGGCCCCGCTACGACCAGGCGCCGGCCGCTCTTCAGTGGCCTGCGGCGTACGGCGATGGTGGAGACCACCGCCTGGGCCGCATCGCCCTGACCGAAGACCAGGACCGTTTTGGCCTTCCCGCAGGTCATGCTCGACCTCCGGTGTCATCGAACTGGCGCTGGGTGACGAGGATCTGAAGCGACCCGCTCTCCAGGCCGGGCAGGCAGCGGACGATGACGGCATCGCCCAGGAGGCCCCACTCGCGGCTGCAGCGATCATCGCCTGGGCCGGTGGCCGCCGCGGCGGGCATGGGCTGGCGTGGACACCCGGGACGAGTTTTCCCAGATACTGGCGGCGCTGGCGGCCGGTCATGGACTTGGGCACTCCAGGGCCCGCGTACGCGTAGCTCGTGACAGATCCCCGTCAGCAGGAAGAGCGTCAGGAAACACTTGACGTCTGTCGGCAGCCCGTCCAGTTCCAGGACGGTGAAACCCTTGAGCAGCGTCGTGACAGCGGGCTCGCTGCGCCCGCAGCGGAAGGTTGTTCCCACTGTACGGCGCACCAGGGTGCCCAACCGAACCTCCAGCGCCGCGGTCAGGTCGGACCGCAGGTCCGCCGAATAGCCTTTCTCCGCCAGGACTTGCCCGACCGCCCTGTAGAGATCCGCCATCACCGGCGGCGCCGCGGGGTCTGGGTGTTCCTTGAGCACACGCTCCAATCCTTCGCCCAATAGCGCGGGGAACGGGCCGAGCATGGACATGGCCGCGTCGAAGCACTGAATCAGGCTGTCGACATGGGCGTCGCGTCCCACCCCGTTGGGCAGGGCCAGCGGGTTCAAGCGGTACGCTGAGACCGAGTCCTCACCAGCGGTGTAGGTGCTTGTTTAGCGGCGTGCCCCGGCGATGCCAGACAGCGGAGCGGTCGTAGCGATGTCATGGAACGGCAGGGACAGGTCATCCGCCCGGAAGCTGGACCAGCAGCGGCGTGGCGGCAAGAACGCGAAGCAGGCCGCTGATCCAGTCGATGGTTCGCGGGGCCTTCTTGGTCAGAGACCCGCCGGGTCGAACGCCACGAACACGAAGGAGCCGCCGCATGCGTGTCACAAGAGCAGTGCGCCGTGTGATCCTGTTACTGTCAGTCTCGCTGTCTACTGTGGCGCAGGCTGCGGGTGACTCGGGCAACGGCACTCCCTTTGACCTCCAGGGCTTTATCGACCAGCAGATTCAGGCCGGCAGCCAGCGCATTGTTGTGCCGCCGGGGCGATATCGCGTCACCCCCAAGAACCAGCAGCATCTGGTCCTGCGCAACGTGAAGGACGTTCAGATCATCGCCGACGGCGTGGAGATGATCTGCACCGAGACCACGCGGGCGATGACGATCAGCCGCTGCACGAATGTCACAGTGCGCGGCTTGGTCATCGACTATGACCCGCTGCCCTTCACGCAAGGGAAGATCGTGAGCCTGTCGCCCGACAAGGTCATTCATGAGATTGAGTTGTTCGAGGGCTATCCGCCGGCCGAGTCGGCGCGGAATTTCAAGTACGAGATCTTCCGCCGCGACACCCGCACCCTCCGCTGCGACGATCATTACCCGGAGAAGGTGGATGTCATTGATCCACGGCATATCCGTGTCACCAACGTCGGCGGCAGCGCGAATGATCCCGAGCAGGTCGGCGACCTGATCGTCATCGGCGCGGAGTACACGTCCCACGGCAACGCCGGCCATGCCATTGTGTGCGACGGCAATGTCAATGTCCGGCTAAAGAACATCGATCTCTTCGCCTCCAACTGCTTCGGCTTCCTGGAGAACAACTGCGACGGCAGCGTCTATTACCGCTGCCGGATCGACCGCCGCCCGGCGGCCAGCGACCCGGTGAAGCGGGCCGACCCGCGCCTGCGTTCGCTGGATGCCGACGCCTACCACAGCAAACACGCCGTCAAAGGTCCTTCCTACATGGAGTGCACGGCGAGGTTCATGGGCGACGACTGCATCAACATCCGCGGCGACTACCACATGATCATGTCGTCCCAAGGCAAGGAGCTGCGGGTGCTGGCCAAGGGGAGCATGAACATTCAGGCGGGCGATCCCGTAGAGCTGGTCCTGTACGACGGCCGGCGGCTTCCCGACGCCAAACTGGCCGCGATTCAGCCGGCCGGGAGCATTCGTGAGGAAGAACGTATCTGGCTGCTCAAGCAGCGGATGAACGAGAGCCTGCGGACGGCCAAGGGGGCATTGAACCGGGCATACACGGTCACATTGGACCGGGCGGTGGAGATTCCCATGGGCGGCGTCATCTGCGCCGCCAACCGAATCGGAAATGGATTTGTCGTGAAAGACTGCGACTTCGGCTTCAACCGCTCGCGTGGCATCCTCATCAAGGCCAGCAATGGCGAGGTCAGCGGCAATCGCATGGAAGGGTGCTGGATGTCGGCCATTCTCGTCGCCCCAGAATACTGGTGGCTGGAGGCCGGCAGCAGCAGCAACCTGAAGATCACCGGAAACACTATCGTCAACTGCGGCCGGACGGCGATCTCCGTCGAGGCCACCGCCGGCAATGGCCAGCTTGCCCCGGCCGGGGCGCGCACGGACGTTGTGATCACGGGCAACACGATCATTGGAGGCATATTGCCGAACATCCATGTGGTCGGGACCGATGGTCTGCGGATCGAGAACAATACATTTCAGTCGCCCAAGCCGGCGCCCTAATCGACTCGCCGCGGCGCACAACGGGGACGAGGGTGACGAGCAGCTTGTACCCGGCCAGTTCGCCCGCGAGCGATTGGCTGGCCGCTGCAAGTAACGCAGAAACAAAGGCGAGCCGCGAAAGCATGCGTGCATCCTCCAGCCCGCATTCTACTCGAAACGGAACCCGTGACTCCTGCCAGACAGTCCCGTATCGCGTTCAACACGGTGCAAGCTGCGCGGTCGATATGGACATGGGACAGATACTTCTTCGTCTGGCGGTCAGTGCATGCGCAATTCTTGGCTCCATCGCATGTGCCGCGACGAAAGAAACCTCCGTCACCCGGCCTGCAGATGATGCGGTCCTGCGAGACATCCCGAAGAGTGACGATGAAACGGGGTTCGTCCGACTCTTTTCTGACAGCGTGCTCAAAGACTGGCGGCAATGCGGATCTGGCCGGATTGTGGTGAAGGACGGCATCGCCACCGGCGAAGGCGGCATGGGCCTCTGGTGGTATGCCGGCCGCCAGTTCGACAATTTCATCCTCCGCGGCGAATTCCTCCAGGAGCAGGACATCGCCGATTCCGGCGTCTTCCTCGGCTTCCCCGATCCGGGCAACGACCCCTGGATCGCGGTCAACAAGGGGCACGAAATGGAAATCGGCGATCCCAATCCCAAGGACCCCACCTGGCGGACCGGCTCCATCTATCCGTTCTGCGCCTCCAGCAGTGCAAATACCAAGCCCATCGGCCAGTGGAACACGTACCAGATCGCGTGCATCGATCACCTCTACATCGTCTGGATCAATGGCCAAGAGGTCACGCGCTGGACTGATCCCAAGCAGCGTACGCTCAAGGGGTTCGTCGGCCTTCAGAACTACAACGACAACAAGACCGTCCGGCATCGCAATTTCAGGATCAAGCCCTTGCCTTGACCGGGTGCGACGGAAGACAAGATCATCCAGTCTACGGAGAATGCCTATGCGTGAAACACTCACCGTCAACATCAACGATCAGAAGATGCAGATCGACGAGGCCGGCCGCGTCATGCAGCCTGGCCGAAGGGCCTTTCTCAAAGGCGCGATCGCGGCCGGGGCAGCGCTGGCGATCCCCTCGTGGGTCACGGCCGCCGAGGCACAGATCCCGGCCGGCAAGAAGCTGCGGTTCGGCTACATCGGCCGCGGTAGCGTTTCTCATGCCTATCTGCCGACGTTGGCCGAGGCCGAATTCGTCGAGCTGGTCAGCATCTGCGACCTGATCGAGGGCCGTGCCAGGGACGGGGCCACGCGACACAAAATCCCCAATGTCTACCCCAACATCGACGCGATGCTGGCCGGCCCCAAGTTCGATCTGCTGGTCAACACCACCTCCATGCCATCCCACTTTCCGGTGAACAAGAAGGCGTTGGAGGCCGGCTGCAATGTCTGGAGCGAGAAGCCCATCGCGCTGGAGGTGAAGGATGCATATGAACTGCTCGAGCTGGCGAAGAAGAAAGGCGTTCAGATCTGGGTCGCTCCAACTTGCGTAACCAGCCCGCAGTTTCGCTTCATGTCCGACATGATCCAGGGTGGCAAGATCGGCCGCGTAACGGCCGGACATGGCACCTATGGCCATGGCGGACCCACCTGGTCAGCGTGGTTCTACGAAAAAGGCGGCGGGAGCCTCTATGACCTGGGCGTGTACAACGTCACGACCCTCACGGGCCTGCTGGGGCCCGTCAAGTCCGTCATGGGCATGACCGCGATCCTGAACAAGACCCGCAAGGTCGACGACAAGGGCGAGGTCACGGTCACGGCCGACGAGAACACGATGCTGATCATGGATCACGGAAACGGCATCCTCTCGCACGTGCAGACCGGGTTTGGCTACTTCGAACCCGAGCGGGCCCCCAGCCGCGAGCGCAAGCTCTACACCGTTGATATCATGGGTACCACGGGTGCGATGCACATGCAGGGTTGGGACTGGGCGCCGGCGGCCGTCGACGTTGCCACCGAGGGGCATGCCATCCTCCAGCCTCAGTGCCGCGATAAGTGGCCGTACGAGTGGGTCGGCGGCGCGCGATACGTCGCGACCTGCCTGCTGACCGGCCAGAAGAGCCTGATCACCGCCGAGCACGGCCTGCATGTCCTGGAGGTCATGAACGCCTGTCACAGGTCGCAGGAGACCGGCCGGCGGATTGCCGTGGAATCCACGTTCAAGTGGCCTCTGTTTACTTAGGGCTAATTCATAACCTCGTATCGCCGGCAACTTGCCGTGGTGGTTTAGGAGTTGTGAAACACTTCTTAGGATCGGAATCACAGGGTGTCGCGATGAACTTCCTGCTAATCGCATCATTGGTTATTGAGCTGCTTCTGCCGGCATGGGTCCACGGACAGGCCGCTGACTGGCAGGAGGTCGTCTGGCGGGAGCCGCAGGTTCGATACCTGCTCGCCGACATCACTCTGGGCGGCGACGTCGAGATGTACCGGAAGTACGCCGTCGAGGAACGCGATCCGGACTCGCGAGAGGCCATCCGCCTCTGGGATGCGGGCGTGCGCGTGGTCAACCTGAAGGACTTCGAGCGGAAATGGATCAAAAACGAGTTCGGCAAGGACGGCCGGGTGATGCGCATCGTCCTCCGCGGATCCAACCGAACCATCGCCGGGAACGAAGTGATGCTGACCTTTGACATGCGCTACGAACAGCACTCGATGCGCATCGTGCTGGCCAAGCTGTCGTTGGGAATGCCCACAACGGCATTTGAGCACCTGAAGGCTGATCCCGCAGTCGGAGAGGCGCTGCGTGGCTGGACCGACGGCGCGCGAGCGACCAATGCCGAATGGTTTGAACTGCTGGACGGCAAAGACTCCCGACAACTGGTCTATCGCGGCATGCGCACGCCGGCCGACGGTGCACAGGTGCGCCTGAATTCCGACATGGCCTACCCCGAGACGAATGTGCGGTATTTTCTCGCGGACATGTATCTTGGAGGCTCCCGCGATTTCTACATGCGGGTTGCGCACGCCGCCCATGAGATGGGCTGCCTCGAAGCGGTTGCCCGACACGATGCGGGCGTCACGGTCACCAATCTACAGGACCTGGAGCGCAAGCGAATCGACGGGAAGGTCGTGATCACGCGCAAGGGCACAATCCAGCGCATCGTCGGCGCGGATGTCAAGCTCAGCACCGATTGATTCTCGATTCATTGCTCAAGGACTGCTCGCTATGAGATGACGCTCGACTTCCATAGGGCCGGCTGTAAGAGATCTTCTAAACAGGTCCACGGAAAGGCGAAAGTGCCGCATTGTCGATCCGGCCTGAGTTTACGGGCATTCGGCGAGTTCGTGCACTTTCGTTATTCGGAGGACCTATTTAGCCAACACCGCGGTCTGAAATACGTCAGCCGTTTTGAACAATCATGAAGACCACCATCTCCCGACGTCAGTTTCTCGCAGCCAGCGCCGCCGGTTCGATTGGTTTGGCTGCGCCGGGCGCAACGCCGCCCGCACCTGCCGCCGTCTTCGCCCAGCGCGGCTACTACATCCTCCCCTGCCGCACGCCGACGCTCGGATACGAAGCGTGCCGCGACATGATCGATGCCATGGCCGAAGACAACGCCAATACGGTCATCCTATGGCTCGGAGGCGGTTTTCGATCAAAGAAGTTCCCGATCACCTGGCAATACAACGCCGAGCACGCGAACGTTCGCGAGGACATCATCGGCAGGCTCATCCGGCACGCGCACACACGCGGCGTCCGGTGCCTGTTGGGCTTCACCCCCTTCGGCTACGACGGCGTGAATCGGTATCCCCTGGAACATCCGGAACTGAAGGCCACCGGGCCGGACGGAAAGCCGGCCGCCGAGTTCGGCATCCACTGCTGGGGGTGGAATCTCTGCCCGGCCCAACCCCAGTCTCAACGGTTCATGATCGAATACGCGAGAGAGATGGCGTTTGAGTTCTATCCGGACGCAGACGGCCTGTTCATCGAGTCGAGCGACTAGTGCTTTGTCACACAATGATTTTAGGGTTGGCGGTCTCGAATGTGACTGAAAAAGCTGAGCGGACAGAAGACGCTCGCCCTAAATCTTAACGTTGACAATGCACTAGCCCATGTTTGGTATTGCCGCCCTCTCGCGAGCGCCGAGATCCGCGTTTTTGAGCTGATTTCGACGATTTTGGCCTGCTCGCGCGAAAAAGCGTAGTGACACTATCCACAATATTCCGTCTGTTTTTATGCTCAGATGGTGT
>JAPLNB010000288.1 GCA_026693085.1 Planctomycetota bacterium
GGCGGGGATCAGGGTGAAGCCGAAAGCGGCCAGGAGGCCGCCGATGCGGGCCTCGTCAATCCGCAGATTGCGGGCCAGAGTGACCTTGATGCTACCGAGCAGGGCGGTGCCCATGCCCGTGGCGACGAGAATGACGATCACGAGCACGAGGAGCGAGTTCATCCGAGATACCTCCAAAGGAAAAATGGGGACATTCTTCGGGCTTGGTCTTCCCGTACTCCCAGGAACCAACCGCCCTGTGCGACACGCCGACAAGGGCGGCCAGTTTGCCTTGGGTAATGCCGAGGCGTCTGCGGAGTTTCTTGATGAGGAGAGCCGAGAGGCGGGCCGCCTTCACCTCCTCCGGGGCGGCCGCCAGTGTGGCGCGTTCCGCCGTCCGCTCAGCCTGTAACTCGGCCCCGAGCCTCGCCAAAGGCGCAACGGTCTTTCGCAGGGCCGACACGCTTCGATTCAGTCGGCGAAGGTCTCGGGCAAGAGGAAGACACGTTGTCCGCACCGCCTTCTTGGCAAGCCGCATGATCTCGGACTTGAGCATCTGTTCCGTCTTGCCCATGAGGCGTCTCCTCAGATCCAGTGACGCGCTCAAGCCCCAGGAAGTCTGAGATGCGATCCGCGAGCACGGTGTGCCGATGAAGAATCGCGACCACCGCCGCACCGAGGCGTTCATCCGCCAGTGCGAGTGGTTCTTCATCCCCCGCCCGCGGCTGAAGGTCAACGAGAAGCTCGTGCTGCGGAACGAGCTGAAAGCCTTCGCCTCCTTGGCATCCTCGAGGGCCAGGAGGATTTCCTTGAGCCATTGGTCAGGAGTATTCGGAAGCGGTCGTGGCATTGATTCACCGTCCAAAAATGGCTCACCTGCGGCTCATCCTGTTATTCCCCCAGCAGCAACACTTTTGCCCGCTCCACCACCAGCAAGTCGGCAGCGCATCGGCGCAGGTCATCCTGCCGTTCCATCTCGATGTTTTCGGGATCGTTGCCCTCGTAATTGCTGGGGTCGAACGGCTCCGTTTGCCGAGCCTGCTCCAGGCATTCCGCCAGTTGCCACGGCTCGAAGATGCGCTTGATCTCGGCAACAAAGGCCGGAATCTCTGCCTGAAACGTGGCATCCTGCTCGGCCGCTTTGAGGTAGTCCAGGAATTTCTCGGCCACGAGGTAGGCCAGGGCCTTCTGGGTGCCGAATTCGTCTTCGATACCTCTGGCGGCCTCGCACTGCTCGATCCAGATCCTGCAGAAGTCCATGGGCATTCTTTTCCCGCCGATTGCGGCCCGTGTCAACCCCGATATGCAGAGGTTCACAGGATAGAATAGCAGCGAGGTCGCTATGGGCAGCCCGCCTGCCGCCGGGCCAGCAAGGCCGCCAGCCAGCGTCGCTGGCGTGCCTCGCCCAAGGGCCTGGATTACTTCCGCGGATCGGCCAACCTCCTGCGGGTACAGGCCTGGCGGCGGGCCCATCCAGGTTACTGGCGCAGACCCCGTAAGACGCCCCACGCGTTACAAGATCACTGCCCGCCGCAATCCCTTGTCCCGCCAGCAGATAAGCCCACCTTAAATCCGCGCGCGTTACAGGATGTCATCTCCACACAAGGCCTGATGCTGATAGGACTTCTCGCCCAGTTAACTGGCTGCGCGTTACAAGAGAACATCGCTTCGGCCACCCGCCGGCTGATAGCCTTGGGCCAGCAGGTTCAAGGCCCCATCGCCGGGAGGCAGAATCATGGCCGTGGTCAAACGAGTGCTCTGCCGGCAGCGCTTCTGCCCGAACCGGGCGCCTTGCACCTCACCCGCCGCCAGGACCTGCTGGACCTGGAACTGCCCGAACCCAACCTGGGCCTGTACGGCAGCGCCGGCAATCCCGACTCGGCCGACGGCCCTGAACCCATACATGGAGATCACCATGAGTCAGGACAAGAACGCCAAGCCGACGCCGGATGACCTGCATCAGCAACTGGGCTATCTCAAGTTGCCGTTCATGCAGGAATACTGCGAGGAATTGGCCAAGCAGGCGGCGCAAAACCAGTGGTCGCATGTGGAGTTCCTCCGCCGCTTGGTCGAAGGTGAGGCGGCCGCCCGCCAGGACCGGGCCCGCGACCGACGCATCCAGCAGGCCCGCTTTCCGGTGCTCAAGACGCTTGAGCAGTTCGACTTCACCTGGCCAACCAAGATCAACCGCTTGGCCGTGCAGAACCTCTTCCGACTGAAGTTCATCGAAGACAAGGCCAACGCCATCGTGATCGGCGGGGTCGGCTTGGGGAAAAGCCATCTGGCCATCGCCCTGGGCTACGCCGCCGCCGTCGCCGGCTTCCGCGTCCGTTTCACCACCACCATCGACGTCGTCAATACCCTCTCCGCCGCCCACAACGCCGGACGCTTCGTCCAGGAACTCAAGAAGTACACCCGCCCGGACCTGTTGGTCTGCGACGAGCTTGGATATCTCCCGATTGACAAACGTGGCGCCGATCTGCTTTTTCAGATCATCAGCCAACGCTACGAATGCGGCTCCATCATTCTGACCACCAACAAGGTCTTCAAGCACTGGCCGAGCATCTTCAACAACGACGCCACCCTCACCTCCGCGATCCTGGACCGCATCCTCCACCACGCCGAGACCGTTGTTATTGAAGGCAAGAGCTATCGCATGAAGGATCGCATCGAGCCCTGATCCGACTCATGTTCCCTCTGTCCAGAGCCGGCTCACGCCGGCAACTTCAGCGCATTTTCAAACCGGCTGATTCAATCGATTTTCGCACCGGCGCCGACATGGACCGGGACAGCAAGTACAGCGAGGCCTTTCGGCACCTTCTTGAGCAAGCCGGGGTTCACTGCGTGCGCCTACCGGCTCGATCACCCAATCTGACGCCACACATCGAGCGGTTCATGCGGACGATCAAGGACGAATGCCTGCATCGGATGATCTTCTTTGGCGAGAAGTCTCTGCAGAAGGCCGCCCGGGAGTTCCTCGCTCATTCTCATGGAGAGCGGAATCACCAGGGGCGGGAAAACCGGATCATCGAGCCCGGGGCTGAGGTCGGCCAGCTCCAGGGCAACATCCGCTGCCGCGAACGGCTGGGCGGAATGCTGCGGCATTACTATCGCGATGCTGCGTGAACGAGGCGGGCGAACTCCGACGATCGCCTCGCCGCAGTGTTGCCGCTGCGCCACGGATGGACATTTCACGCAGAACAGGCAGTGATCAGAGCGAGTTTCCACGAGTCCGAGCTCACGAATCTCGAGGTCGTCTGAAATCGGGATCCTCATGCACCTTCCAGATCCCAGAGTCCAAGGCGTCTGATCGTCAGTTGAGTATTTTCACCATACGCGCTGGGGCAAATCAACAGCCTGCTCGGCGGAGTGAAGCCGGGACGCAAGCCTGGTCCGAAGCCAGCCGCAGTGCCGTCCGCCTCCGAGCCGCCTGTAAAGAAGGGTCGCCGCCGACGGAGGTTCGCCATCAGCGGCGAAGAGTCGGTTCTGGCGTTCGTGAAGGAACAAGGCAAGCCGACGAGCCAGGAGATTGAGCGGCAATGGACGGCAGAAAAGCGAAATGGACGTGCGGCCAAGGCGCTCAGCAAGCTGACCAAGGCGAAGAAGCTGAAACGGACGCCGCTGAAGGGCGAGAGGGGAAGCAGGTATACGCTGGCGTGAGACGCTGTCGATGCCGCCCCAGGAATTTGCTGTTTGACGACCGTGACAGTAGATTTCGGGCGTCGGCGGTTATCCCCGAAGAGTCCCCCCACCTCTTCACCCGCCGACTTTGTTCTTTGATGGCGCCTCACCATTCCCAGGCAAGTCACACCTTCAACGCCGCCGTCGCCAGCTATGCTGGCTATCTGCGAGACGTCGCGATGCTGAGACGGCACGCCGAGGCCTCGTTTGCCGGGTGATACGGAACCCGGCGGAACCTCGCGGCGTTCGACAAGCTGCCCGTGGCGCGCAAGGCTTAAGACCCGGAAAGGGGGAAAGCCGGCGGGAGCCTGAGCGCGGCAGACGGCGGAACAACCCCAAGCGACGAGGGCAACCTACCGAAGCGTGCCCAGCACGCGCTGAACTTCCGCCTTCACGCGATCCGATGGCGCGGAATCCAACACCTTTTGAAGGCTGGCTCGCACGGCATTGGCATTAGCACGCCTGCGGGCCAGGCGCTCGCCGATGCTTGCAGCCGCCATGCCGGCTTCCTCTTGCACATCGGGGTCCGTCACGCACGAAGCGACGAATGTCAGGGCGTCCAGCGATTCGACATCGCGCACAGCACTGATGGCGACCTTCTTCTCGGCTGTGCCCGCGGCAACCAGGATCTGCTTGTACATCCCCAACTGCTCAGCAGGCTGACCGGTCATTGTCCCGGCCAGACGGATGTACCCGCGAACGGCCAGAATCCTGTGCCGGTCGTTCCTGCTGTTGCGGGCAATGTCCAGAAGTTCGGGGGCTGCCTTGAGGTCGGGACTGTCGGCCAGCGCGCGGATCGCGGCATCCTGCACGTCTGCGTCAGTGCTGTTTCTCGCCTCACGGAGCGCAGCGATCGCCTTATCGCTGCGAATCACGCCGGCCAGTTTCAGCACGGCTGCCCGCGATGGGCCTTTGGCCGATGCGAGCGCGGCACCCACCGGAGCGAATCTGGCATCGGCATCTGAAATTCGATCGGCGATGCGCATAATCGCTTGTTCGATCGGCAGTCGCTGCGCAGCGTCCACCTTGACGTACAGTGCAACCAGTGCAGCCAGTGACTTCTCGTCGCCAATCGCCCTCAACGCCTCGACCGCGGCCTGGCTGACCGGAGCATCGGCGTCCATCAGCGCCGCGTTCAGGGCCGGAAGAGCACTCGCGGCCCTGCGACTGGCCAAAGCACCAATCAGCAACACCTTCGTCCTGGCATCGGCCTGCGCCAGGGCGCTGACGATGGCCTCATTCACACCCGTGCCGGGAAGCCTGACGAGCGCCTGACCGGCGGCGGCGACCACCGCGGCCTGATCCGACGCGGCCTTGGCCAGAAGCTGCACATCGCCAACGTTGCCGACCTTTCCCATGGCGCCAAACGCGGCGGCTCTTACGCGATCGTTGGTGTTGCTCGTCAGCGGCAGGACGGCGGCACGCGCAGATGCATCGCCCGCCGAGCTCACAACGTTCAACAACAACACCTGCACATCGGGGATGGCGGTGGAGAGCTGGGCAAGGATGAGCTGCATCCGCTCGGGACCGGCATCCTCGGCGACTAAGCCGGTGGCCGCGCTCCGCAAAGCCGGCTCGGGCGCCTTCAGCGCCGCAATCAACAGGGGCATGGCTTTGGCGGGCGACGCCGCCATCATTCCGCGCAATGCTCCGATCCGAACCATCAGCGATTCGGCCGGCACGTTCAGAGTCTGGTACAGGGCATAGGCCTGATCGTTCTTCTTGTCCGCAATCAGCCGCTCGGCGCAACGCATATACGCATCCAGCACGAGCGGGCGCAGCGTGCCGGCCGAGGTCTTCAGGGCGTTGGTCAGAGCCGTGATCGCCGCATCCCCTCCGATACTGCCAAGGGCCTTGGCCCCGGCGGCGGCCAGCGTCGGATCGTCGCTTGCCAGCGCATCCAGAAACGCCTGAGATGAACCCGCATCCCTGCGATAGCCCAGTGCATTGATCAGTCCGGTCTTCCAGGCAGCGTCCTTGGCTTGGGCCAGCGATTCGCGCAGAGCGGTCGTGGCTTCAGTCGCTGGGTTGTTCTGGAGCGCGCGTCGGGCAGTCTCACGCATATCCGCATCCGCGTCAGCCAGGCACTGTCTGAGGGCCGGCACCGATTCCGCCCGGCCGATGAGTCCCAAGATCTGAAGCAAGCGCACTCGCGATTCCTTGGGCGTGGCGGGTGCGAGCAGTGCCATCGCCGCTTTGCTCATCGCCAGTCGCTCGGGCTCGGCGCCCGGTCTCGAGGCATGGAGATAAATGGAGTCCAGGTCGATCAGAGCCTGGGCACTGGCGAAGTCATGCTTTCCGTCATGGGAGATGAGCAGTGCCTTGATGGCCTGGTCGTAGAGGCCTTGCAGTTGTTCGGGCGTAGCCTGGCGCGCTGGGGTCTTGCCATTCAGTTCGCGCAGCAGGGCCGGATCGAGGTTCTGGGCCTTCGCCGGCGACAAGAACGCCAGCCAGGCCAGGCAAACCGTAACGAGAAGGAATCGCCGAATCATCGTAAGCTCCATTGCGGACCGTGAGGTCTCTTTCTTAAGGACGGACGACTGGACAGGTGGCGCCGCACATGCATCCGGGGCGGCAATTCCGCACGACATCAGGTGTTCGTCGGCAGAATCCACGGCGCCCGCATCGGGCGACTGAGCCACCGGCTGGCTTCCGCGTCATTGATGAAATCCTCCTTCGCCGGGTCCCACTTCAGAGGCCGGTTCAGCCAGTAGCAGATGTTGCCCAAATGGCAGCAGGACGCGGCACGATGGGCGACCTCGGCATTCTGAAACGGCTTCTGGCGTGTCTTGACACACAGGATAAAGTCATCGTAAATGCTGCGAGTGCCCTTGTAGGCATCGAAGTCCCAGGCCGGTACTTCGGGAGCGGGGCTGCCGCGGCCGCCCCTGCCGCCCGGCTGATTGCGGGCAATCCCATTGGTTCCGACTATGCTCACGTCCCGCAAGTTCGCCGGAGCGTTGGGCGCGTGGTACAGCTTGGCGCCATTGGCAAACGTATAGGTGAGATAGCGATAGTCCTTGCCGTCGGGAGGGTTCACGGAAACCGGGCCGGCGTGTTCAAGGCCCATGGCAAACAGCGCAGCGGCGATCTTGTGGCCGCCCCAATCGGTCATGCCACCGCCGGAATACTCGCGATAGCTGCGCCAGGTGTTGCCGCCGAGGCCATAGCCGCCGTCGCATCGCTTTGGGTTGTAGGGCGCCATGGGCGCCGGCCCCAACCACATGTCCCAATCCATCCCCTCGGGAATCAAGCCCTCGGGACCCAAGTCGCACGGCTTGGAAGGCCCGCCGTTGTCCACGTATCCTTCACGCACCTGGCCGACGCTGCCCGACCGCACCATGCGATGCACGTTCTTGTAGTCATCCCAGACGCGCTGGCTTCCACACGAGAAGACCCGGCCCAGTCGGTTGGCCGTCAGCACCATTTGTCTTCCCTCGTGAACGGTCAGACTCAGCGGCTTCTGGCAGTAGACGTCCTTGCCATTGAGCATCGCGAAAACCGCCAGCAACGCGTGCCAGTGGTCGGGCACGGCCATGTGGATTGCGTCAATGTCCGGCCGCTGCAGCAACTCGCGGAAGTCGGTGTATGCCTTGCAGTCGCTGTTGTTGTAGCGCCGATCAATGTTGGCCTTGGCCCGGTCGCGGATGTTCTTCTTGACGTCGCAGATGGCGACCATCTGGACATCCGGCATGCCCTGAAAGACGGAATTGTCGCCGCCGCCCTGGTTGCCGATGCCGATGCCCGCCATCACGATGCGGTCGCTGGGGGCGGGTCTGCGCGCCTGGCCCCGTGCGGAAGCGGGCACAAAATAAGGAAAGGCAATGGCGGCAGCGGCCACCTTGAGAAAATCGCGCCGCTTCAGACCAACAGATGGCTTCATGTGTGACACTCCCGTGAGAATCGAAACCGATCGATGCGGACTCTATGCCGCAACATGGCAGAGTGAGTATAACAAGTCGCTCTCAGACAATCATGGATCGGCAGCGACCTTTTGGCGTTTGCTCGCGAAGGCACGACGTGATAGCCGCCGAGCGCCTGCTTGTCGGATCGCATGATCGGCATGACAATGCAGCCATGAAGACTGCCGCAACCTTCTTCGCGGCCCTCTTGCTGGCATGGCTGACGCTTGCCGGTGCGAAGACCGCTGCGGCCGATCGCGCCGGACCCGATCCGCGGAACTTTGCCAACGGCCTGCTGATCCCCGACGAATCCTACTGCGACCAGCCGCGCATCGTCGTCACCTGCGACGGCACCTGGGTCGTGGTGCTCACCACCGCGCGCGGAGACGAAGGCTCCGGGAGACAGCATGTCGTCGCCGCCAACAGCGATGACAAGGGCAGGACGTGGTCGGCCCTCGTTGATATCGAGCCGGCCGACGAGAATCGCAAGTCGTCGTATGCGATAGCGATGATCACGCCGGCCGACCGCATCTATGCATTCTACTGCTACAACGGCGACGGCATTCGAGTGATGCCAAACGGCACGCCCATCCGCGACGACATGCAGGGATGGTTCTGCTACCGCTTCTCGGACGACAAGGGAAGAACCTGGTCCCAGCGCCAACGCCTGCCGATGCGGCTCACCGCCGCCGACCGCAACAATGAGTGGCGGGGGAAACTCCAGATGTTCTGGGCGATCGGCACCCCGGCCAGGTTCGGCAACACCGCTGTCTTCGGCTTCACCAAGCTGGGCAGATACATGCTCGAAGACGGCGAGGGATGGTTATTCCGCTCCGACAACATTCTCTCAGAATCGGACCCGACGAAGCTCCGCTGGGAGATGCTGCCGGACGGCGATCGGGGTGTGCGGGCCGCGGAATTCGGATCGGTACAGGAAGAGCACGACATTGTACACCTGACCGGCCAGAGCCTGTTCTGCGTGTACCGCACGGCGCTCGGCCACGCGGCTTGTTCCTACAGCCGCGACGGCGGTCACACCTGGGAAAAGCCGCAACCGCTGACCTACGCCCCCGGCGGCCGAGCGATCAAGCAGCCGCGCGCCTGCGCAAAGATCTGGAAGACCCGCGCGGGGCAATATCTGCTTTGGTTCCACAACAACGGGACCACGACATATAACAACGGCCCCAATGCCGGCAGCCGGAACATTGCGTGGCTCAGCAGCGGCGAGCTGCGCGAAGGCCTGCTTCACTGGTCGCAGCCGGAGATTGTCACGTACGTGGAAGGCGGATTGGAGGGGTGCAGCTACCCCGACCTGATCGAGGACGGCGGGAAGTTCTTCATCTGCGCCACGCAGAAGACAGAGGCCAGGGTCTTTGAGGTCGACTCCGAGCTGCTGAAGGGGCTGGTGAACCAGCCGACCAACAAGACCGTTGCTTCGGCGGGATTGGTGCTCGACCTTGCCGGAGAAGCGTGTGGGCCCCAGGCATCGCCCGCGGCGCCGCGGTTGTCGTCGCTGATCGGCTCGATTGAAGGCCGGACCCGCCCGCTCAGCAGGCAGGCGGGTTTTACCATCGATGCAGTCGTGCGTTTCAACGACCTGTCGCCCGGCCAGATCATCGTCGATTCGCGAGATGGCAGCGGCGCGGGCTATGTCTTGCAGACCACGGACCGGCAGACGGTGCGTCTGGATGTCTCCGACGGGTGGCGAGGAGCATACTGGGAGTGCGATGCGGGTCTGCTGAAGGCGGGGGTGGATCATCACACCACCGTCATTGTCGATGCGGGTCCCAAGGTCATCATGTTCGTCATCGACGGGCAGCTCTGCAACGGCGGGAAGCAGCGGCCGTTCGGATACGGCTGGTTCGACGCCAACCTCAAGGATGTCAGCGGAGCCCGGACGCTGCGTCTGGCGGCGGGCCTTCGAGGAGAACTTCGCACTCTGCGAATCTACGATAGAGCTCTGCGCGTCAGCGAGGCCGTTGGCAGCTTCAGGGCGCCGTCCGGGCGGCGAGGCGGCTGAACGCTGCTGTCACTCGATACGAAACGAGTAGACCGAAGCGTCTTTCAGCTCAAACTGAAGTCGCACGTGGCGGTCCGCATCCGTTGGCGGCAATTCATCCGTTGCCCTCCAACCGACAGGGATTCTCAGGCCGTCTCCGACGACTTCAACGGAGTCATTCAGCCCGAATCGCTCGATCGGCGTATACTGGCGCCCGAGAACGGCAACGCGAATCGACCCGCCAGGACGGACGGTTGCGTTGACCGACAGTCGCCTGCCCTGGAAGCACAGCGGCCGGGTCACCACCGTTCCCGATTGTGCGCCGGCATCGACCGAAACAAAGCCTTCCGGCCTGAGCGTTGCCAAGCCGATTCCCATTTTTCTGACCTCGGATGCCTTTACGTTATGGGCGCTGCCGCACCCGCCGTAATAGATGTAGAGCTTCTCTCCGACGCGCAGCGGGGGATTGGCGGCCATGTGGAGCACGCCCCAGTCCCACGACCCCTCGGGTCCATTCGATAGAAACGGCTGGCGCAGCGACCGACGCCAGTTTCGTCCGTCATGGCTGACCGCAAGCTGAATGTCCATGCGCTCGTCGCTCGCCTTGTGATATACGCCAAGAAATCCAAGCCAAACGCTCTCGTACGGAAACGCGACCAACGAGTAGAGCTGGTCGCCGGGGCGATCCAGGTCATCGGCCCGCAGGATCAGCCGTGGGTTCGAGAAGTGAATGCCGTCGTCGCTTTCGACCAGCCCGCGCGTGCGGACGCCGTCCAGGGTGATCTTGATGTGTCCCATGAATTTCCTGAGTTTCGGGTCCCAGCAGACATAGTTCACATCGCCCAGGTCGTCGTACGGTCCATCCGGACGATCCGCTTTGCTCCGCCACACGCTGTGCATCACCGGCTCCGGACGTTCCATCCACCGGACTCCGTCCGGCGATGTCCGCAGATACAGCCCCTCTCGCAATCGTTCCCGAACCCCTTCCTGGTCGGGGAAGCGGTACTCGAACACGTATGCCAGATACTTCTTCGCCGCGTCGGAACCGTCCGGATTGAGCGATACGGTCAGCGTGTCGGACCGGCCGCGGTGGCCACGCATCAATAGGTTGGTCGGCTTTCCGTCGATCATCATTCCCACAGGGGGCTTGCTCCAACGAAGGCCGTCCGGGCTCTGGGCATAGGCAATGCCCAGGTTATTCGTGTACCACATTCGAAAGCCGCGGGATTCTCCATTGCGCAGGACCGACCCATACGCCAGTACCAGCGTCTCCGATGGCGCCGTCGGAACGACGATGGGATTGTCGGACAGCTTCTCGGGCTGGCGCAGACGAAACTCAACGCCTGTCTTACGGGCAACGAGGAAGTCATCCACGAACAATTGCCCTTCCTGGCCAATCTTCAGGGGCCAGTCGGTCAGATCGATTCGCGGCTCCGCAGCCCAAGCCATGCACGAGAGCAACAGGGCCAGAAGTGGCGCTCTGATCATCGTCATCATGCACTCCATCGCAGTCGAACTGGGCTCCCCACTGCCGGTGCCATCCGGAGCGAGGGACCGCCGGAAACTCCGAGCGGACGGCATATACTCTCTTACCCTCGCTGACCCCGGCTCGTTCCTCGAAAACGCCTCCGACACGCCATAATGTGAGTATTCGACTGACCCGTATGTGCGCACACTCCGCGAGTTCTGCTCTCGGGTGGCGTTGTTCTCTTGCCTCCAGCCGCTCATGAGATTGCCCTCGATCAATATACCCTCACGCAAAAGGCCCAGGACGGACTGAAGAAGATCCGCAGCTATCAGCGCGAACACCCCCCGCAGACGATGCACAATCGTGCCATGTTGATGCTGGCCGCAGCACACACCGAAGGACTGATGACCGATGAGCAACAAAAGCAGACGACGGCAGACCTGTTTGCGTTGCAGCGGCAAGATGGAGGCTGGCCATCGCCCAGCCTCGGCAACTGGAAACGCCCCGATGGCCAGTCGCAGGAGTTGATTTCGAGCGATGGCTACGGCACCAGGTTTGCCACGTACGTTGTGCGCTGCGCCGCCGGCATCCAGACCACGCGATCGCCCAGATGCTCGCGAATCCGTTTGACAACAGTCACGAATGCCGGCCAACCGACGCCCTTGGCCGGGTTCAGGCCCTGCCAGTGGGCGTACCAGATGCAATAAGGCGCCTTAGTTTGCACGTGGCGAACGATGATCCCGGACTTCCCGTCGGCCGTGATGTAGTAGTCCGGGTCCACGCGGTCGCGATTGTTCTCCCAGATGCCGAAGTGGTCCTGGGCATTGGGCATCAGGTCGTACACGCCATGGTCGCCTTCGCTGGCCTTGCGGTGGATGCCATAATCCGTTTCGCTGGAACCGAAGAAGCAGGGGACGGTGTGACTGCGGAACTTGCCTTGCTTGGCCAGGTTGAGCAGGGCCTTCCAGAGGGCGCTGTTGGGCTCAGTGTGGCCGGCGGCACGGAGTTCGGTGTAGCGCCGCGTGCAGGCATCGCAGCCGCAGCCAGGCCAGGTGAGTCCGGTGAAGCGGATTTCGGCCCGCTGGCTTTCGGCGATGATGTTGGAGAGATAGCGTTCGTACTGCTCCGCCGCAACGTCGGGCTCGTGCAGCCAGAGGCCCTCGTGGATCGCGCCTTGCTTCTCGCCGTTGGCATCGAAGTCGAAGAGGCCGTGGTGCGTCATCAACTCCATATGCGTGCCGATGCCACAGTCCCAGGCACGCCGCACCTGTTTGAGATACTCCGCTTCCTCGCCACTGGGCTGGCGGGATATGCTGTGGCCGCTCATGCCGAGGATGAGACTTGATTCGCCGGCAATCCGCTGCTCGGCGCAGTAGTCGAGAAACGTCTGGAACGCCTTGGCGCCGGCCACGGATGGCCCGGTGTCGTCGCAGTAAAAGGAGAGGATCGTCTTGCGGTTCTGCGGCCTATCCGCGCCGCCAGCGATCGCGCGGGGAAAATGCCGAAGCACCGCAACAGCCGCAGACGCTCCTGCGATGCCGAGAAACCGGCGTCGGCTGCGTTGTCTTTCCGTGGTTGTCATGTCGTGGTCTTCAGTGGTTACGGAACAGCAGGTTCCGTGACCAGCACGCACCGGCGAACGGAAAAGGCGTCGTCGCCGGAGAACACCAGATGGAGAGTCTTGCCGTCTTCGCTCATCCATTTGGCGGGAAAACTGCTGGTTTCGCCCGGCCCGACATCCCAAGCTTGTGTGTAATAGACCGTGGTCCACGGTCCCCAGGGTTCCGGCGCGTCGTAAATGCCGAATCCGCCCTGGAATCGCGGCCCCTGCGGGTGAGTGCTCGCCGGGAGGGCCTGGCACCAAAGATATCGTTTGAGCGCGGCGTTGTAGGTGATGCCGCCGCGCCAGCAGTTGCCGCGGTGGACGAAGACGGCGCCGCGCTGGTTGAGATCCGCAGTCCACGTGGGATCCGCGTGCGGATCCAGGCCCTTGAAAAATTCGTAGGCATCCCGCCGCATCATCCGGTCAACCGGAACCCGTGCCAACACCATCCGGTCGGCGGGCGCGTAGGCGCTGTCGGAATCGGGCGAGTAGATGTAGACGAAGCGGTCGCGCGCGCCGGCGTAGTTCCTTCCGAAGTTCAGAAATGTGGGACAGCCGAAGCTGGCGGAGAATTTCCAATCGGCCCAGGCCCAAATCGCGCCATGATCTGCGGACCAGGCCAGTTGCGAGTTGGCGGCATTGCGCGCCCAGAGGTAGAGCACACCGTCCACCATGAGAATGCCGCCGGCTTTCTTCCCGGCTTCGCCATCGCCCGATTGCTCTAGGGACGCGGAGCGGATATTGATGCCGGTGATGTTTGGCGGCGAGCCAAGTACCTTCGCCAGCCCCAGGCTCAGTTTCTTTGGCGTTTTCGGCGCGAAACCGGTGCCATCGCCCCAAGCCGTGTACAGGGAATCATCGTCGCCCCATGTCAGCGGCCAATTGTCGCTGTCTCGCGCCAGGCGGATGATGCTTTCTTTTGGAGCCCAGTCGATCTGCCTGATTACGGGGCTGGGCGAATAGGGCGCTGCTGCGGCCACCGAACAAGCCTTCATCAGCGGTGTGACGATGAACTTCTCCAAGCATACGTTGAAATCGTCTGCCTTCTCCAACAACTCGCCGTTGCGCACGACGATCAGACCCAGACTCGGCACCACCATAAGGAGCTGATGGCCGGCACCGGCGCCCCAAAACGCGTCCGCCGGGGCGCTCTTCCACACGCGGCTGCCATCATCGCGGCCGTTGACCCACCAACCCAGGCCGGATTCACTCGGCAGGCCGGCATGCTTGGCCACTGCTTCCACAACGCCAGGTGCGATCAACTGTCGCCCGTTCCAGTTGCCCTTGCGAAGCATCAGTCGCCCCACGCGCGCTGCGGCATTGGCGCTATAGCTGCCGCCGCCCCAGGTCGCCACCAGGTTCAGGCCGTCGAGCCGCGTAGTCTGGCCATATCCGACCGACCATTCTCTGGCCGGTACGTCGATGGCACCCATCACGCGGTGTTCGAGCAGCGAGCGCAGGTCGGGATCGGCCGTGCCGCGAAGGCTGGTCGTGATGCAATACGCCAACATCGCCATGCCTGGATTGCTGTAGCGGGCGCGCGTGCCAGGTGATTCCAGAACCGGCGCTACGTCCCGCGCGACCGAGAACGCGTCGTGCGGCGGCGGCAGTCGTTTCCAGAACTCACCTTTCCAGCCGGGCAGTTTCTCATGAGGCAAATCACCCGCTTCGGCATCCTCGATGCCCGAGGTATGGGTCGCCAGATGTCGAATGGTGATCTTGCTCTTGACCGAATCGTTCGCCCACGGAGGCACGTAGCGGTTGGCCGGGTCGTCGGGCCGGATGCGACCGTCGTTTATGGCCACCATGAGCGACACTCCGCCGACCAGCGCCTTGGCCAGTGAAGCCGTGTAATGGGGCTTGGTGCGATCGAAGCCTGGCGCGTAGCGTTCGAACACGATTCTGTCGTTGCGGATGACCAGGAAGGTCTTGGTGTTGCGCCCGCCGAGTTCCAGCCAGAGCGCTTCGAGCCTGGCCGAGGACATGCCCTGGCTTTCGGGGGTAGCGTCCAACCAATTCCACGCAGAGCGCGTTGTGACAGGGCTGCTGGCGGCGCTGCTGGCCTTGGTTGCCACGACCGCGGTCAAGCCAACCAAGATGCACGCAAACCTCATTCGCCCGTTCATGGCTTCAACCCCTGCTCACCGACCCAGGATTGGCAGCTCGGTCTGCGAGAACCGACTGGCGTCCTCGGGACGGATGCCCAGAAACACCGTCTTCTTTCCATCCAATGGCACGTCCGTCGTGGTGTAAACCATTCCATTATACCCGCCAACGCCCGGCGGGGTGATGATGCCGCCCGGAGCAGGCATTGCCTTATCCCAGCCGATCGCGTGGATGCTCTGGAAGGCATACCTCACCTGATGACTAAGTTTCTCTTCGTTCTTGTTGCGTGACCAGGTCAAGCCCAGCCGCTTCTCATCAGGTACGTATGTCGCCGCGATGCCGCCCTGATAGTGCCATGCCAAGCCAAGCCAAGCCAGGCTCCGGGCGATGGCGGTGAATTGCGAGTCTTCGCCTTCCGTGGGACTGCCTTTTGCAGCTCTCGGCAAGCATTATGGACTTCCGCCAAGGCCTTGGCCGCTCTCGTCTTGCCGACCTGCACCCCTGATGATTGCTTTTGGTCCATCACGTATCGCTTCCAAATTGCCGCCCACGGGCGGTTCGCCGAAGCTGGGGAACCGCCCGGGATGCTCCTCTCGAAGGCATGGTGCGGAGCAGTCTTACCCAGTCATACCCCGAGACACGGGTCCCCGTCATGCATCTGCCGCGGCATGCGGGTATGCTCATTGGGCATTGTAAGAACGAAGGCCGCAAGGCGCATTCGGCACGCGGAGGTCAGGCATGTCACGAGGATTCCGGTCGTCTACTGGCTCGGCAATCTGCACCGTCCGGCTCCTCGCACCGTCCGGCAGACGGCAACGTATGTCCCCATTTGCAGCGGAGTTGGCACCGTGACATCTCGGCTCATTGATAGCATTGGACAGACTATGACCAAAACGGCAATACAGAGTGTCCTCCTTGTTCTGGCGATCATGCCCACGATCGTGTCCACAGCGCATGGGGCCGAACCGCCCGATGCGAACTGGCCGCAGTTCCGCGGACCCGGCGTACGCGGCGTGTCCGCTAACCCCGGCCTGCCCGACCGCTGGTCGGCCTCCGAGAACGTCGCCTGGAAAGCCGACATCCCCGGCCAAGGCTGGTCGTCGCCAATCGTGTGGGGCAGCCGCGTATTCCTCACAACCGCCGTCAGTCCGGCAAGTCCGGAGTCGCCAAGAAAGGGCCTCTACCTCGGCGGCGAGCGACCCGCGTCGGCTTCCGGATACGAATGGAAAGTGCTCTGCCTCGATTTGGATTCCGGCAAGATGCTCTGGGATAGGACCGTCCATCAGGGCAATCCCCCCGCTGCCAAGCACCTTAAGAACAGCTACGCTTCCGAGACGCCCGTCACCGATGGCCAGCGCCTCTACGCCTGCTTCGGCAACGTCGGCATTTTCTGCCTGGATCTGGAGGGACGGCAGCTATGGTCCAGGCCGCTGACGCCACGTGCCACGCGGGCGGGTTGGGGCACCGCCGCCTCGCCGACATTGCACCGCGATCGGCTGTATCTCGTCAACGACAATGAGGAGAAGTCCGAACTGCTTGCGATTGACGCTGCAAGCGGCAAGGAGGTCTGGCGCGTGGACCGCGACGAGAAGAGCAACTGGTCCACCCCTTTTGTTTGGGATAGCGGCCTGCGCACCGAGATCGTCACGCTCGGCAGCGGCAAGGTCCGCTCCTACGACCTCGATGGCAAATTGCTCTGGTGGCTCAAGGGGATGTCCAGCATCACCATCGCCACCCCCTATGCCGACGGTGGCCTGCTCTACATCAGTTCCGGCTACGTACTCGACCGCAACCGGCCGCTCTATGCCATCCGGCCCGGCGCCACCGGCGACATCTCCCTGGCAGCCGGCCAGACCAGCAACGCCGCCATCGCCTGGTGCAATCCCACCGCCGCGCCCTACAACCCGACCACGTTGCTGTACGACGGGCGCGTCTACGTCCTACTCGATATGGGCCTGCTCAGCGCCTACAACGCCCGAACGGGTGCAGCCCTCTATGAGAGGAAACGGCTGCCTGAAGGACGATACTTCACTGCTTCTCCCTGGGCATACGACGGCCACATATACTGCATCAACGAGGACGGCGTAACGTTTGTCCTGCAGGCGGGCGATGAGTTCACGCTGATGCACACTAACAAGCTGGCAGACGAGGAAACCTGCCTGGCCACTCCCGCCATCGCCGGCGACCGCCTGCTGATCCGCACCGCATCCAGGCTCTATTGCATACGCCGCAGCGGTGGAGCCCGCGAGGGAGGCTCACGGTGACAGGAGCATATGAGTACGAGCTCGAGGTGCCGCCGTCGGTGACTGACGCCAACGGTCACGTGAACAACGTGGAATTTATCCGGTGGATGCAGGATGCCGCAACGCGGCATGCGACGGAAACGGGCTGCACGGCTGCAACCCAGGCGGCGGAGGCCACCTGGGTGGTACGATCGCACCACATCGTGTACCTGCACCCGGCGCTGGCGGGCGACAGGGTGAGAGTACGGACCTGGGTGGCCAACTTCCGGCGGGCATTTTCCCTCCGCCGATACGAGTTCATACGTGACCGGGACAGCAGCGCTCTGGCCCGTGGTGAGACGGATTGCGTCTTTGTCGACGTGCAAAGCGGTTGTCCCCGAACGATCCCCGCGCCAATCCAAGCCATGTTCGATCTCTTCCCGAACGACCCAAGCGTGTGACCATCACATCCGCCAGGTATCCAGTCTGGCAGCCCGATTCGGTCTGCGCGGCATCTGGAAGCAGCTCCCGGCACCTCAGCTTGACTCGCCCTGTTTCGCTCATGCCTTCAACCCCTTCAGATCGGGCTCGAGCTTCCTGCCTTCCTTGATCAGCGTCTCCAGCGTCAACTCGCCGCCGCGGTACGCGGCATCGCGGCCAAGGACCGCAGTCAGGTTGGATCGCACCGATGGCGCGACCGTCGGGTTGTCTGTCTTGCCTTCGACGATCGCCTGGTGGAATTCCTGGGTGTTCACCTGCGTGCCGGTGGTATAGAGATTGTTGTTGCGGCCGCGGTAGAACTGCTTGCCGCGGACCATGACGTCGCTGTAGTAGTCGGTGTCGATGTAGCCGTCCGATCCGTAGACGCGGGCACGGATCTCATCGATGACGGCGGGGATCGACTGGATGCAATTGAAGTTGAGCAGCACCTTGTCCGGAAAGGCATAGGTGATCGCGAAGTGGTCATAGATGCCCTTGGCGGGGCGCACCTTCCGACCGCCGAAACCGACGGCGCTGACCGGGTCGGCGTCGAGGATCCACGTGGCCACGTCCAGCGAGTGGATGCTCTGCTCGACGATGAAATCTCCGGAAATCTCGACGGCGTGGTACCAGTTGCGGAGTCGCTCTTCGGGGTTGGTCGACGGCTCGGCCCGGCCGCCGCCGCTCCAGGGGTAACGAGCATCGCCCATGACGATCCTGCCGATATCGCCGTTGCGCACCCGGCGGAGGCACTCGCGGTAATGCTCGTTGGCGCGGGTCTGGAAATCGACCAGGAACACGAGCTTCTTCTCGGTGGCTTTCTTGCCCGCGGCGCTGATCGTGAGGCATCCGGGCGCGTCGATCGCGATGGGCTTGGCGCAGTAGACATGTTTGTCGGCATCGACGGCGTCCATCGCCTGCTGCGGATGGAAGACCGGAGGCGTTTCGATGACGACGGCGTCGAGCTTGCTGGCCAGGAGTTTCTTGTAGCCGGAAAGGCCGGTATGGCGGCGGGGCTTATCGATCTTGTGTTCCTCACCGACGGCGTCGACGCGATCCTGGAAGTAGTCGGCGCACGCGACGAAGCGATACTTGCCCGTCTCTGTGAACAGCTTGGTGATCCAGCTTCCGCGCCCGCCGCAGCCGATCAGGCCCAGTTCGATGACGGAGTTGGCGGCGGCGCTTCGAACGGCCGAAGGCTGAACAATGGTGAACGCCGAGGCCGCGGCAGCGGCGGCGACAAATGTGCGGCGAGAGACGCTTGATGGGTCCTGTTTTGGTTGCATGGTGTAGCCTCGCGTTAAGGGCCGACCGATCGCGACGCAGCCCCAGAATGGGGCTGATCCAGATTGTGCCATGTTACCCAGAAGGACTCATTTGGCACAGGAATGCCTCTGCGGCGCATCCAGTGCGAGCAAACAGATTGTCACCGCCCAGAGCGCTGCCCACGCAGCACCGCGCAACCATCGGAGTGGATCCTCAGTATCGCACGACCCAGTATGGCGTCCTGTCGTTGGCACCATCGATGATGAACCCGCCGTTCTCAACGGGCACCGCGCGGTCGGTGATTCGTCCATCGTGGTCGAGCACAAGGACCTTCGGCGCGCCTGCTTTGCGGATGGTGATCTTCGCGATGACGGGCTCCATCAGGATCGGCCCGGCGCCCGCGGCGAGCATCCGATCGCCGGCGGGGGAGAACTTCATGCCCGTGTTCCGCGCGCGGGCAACGGCCACGATCAGCAGCTCCTTGGAGGACTCGATGGTCTTGTCGCGTTCGCGAGCCGTGACGTAGATCGCGCCAAACCGGCTCGTCGGCTCGATCGAGACGGCGCCGAGCGCGCATTTCTGCCCCTGTGCAGAACCGACGACGGCCTTGGTGCCCGGCGTATCCATGGTGAAGAAGCCGCCGGACGTGCCAGTGCCTTCCTTCCAGCGAAGCTCGCCTGTAGCGGACACGAGTTGCCCGTCTTTCTCATATCGCTTGATATCGAACACCGGCGTCTCCGTGTACTCCCTGGTGAATGCCACGACACTCCGCGCGACCGCCAGCGAACGCGCGGAGACCTTGCTGCTGTCCAATTCCTTGTCGTCGTACCCCTGAGTCACCTTGTCATCAAAGCTGAGCTTGCCCTCGAACAGAGACGGCACATGGACATTCCGCACCGCGGTTACGGTTGATTCCTTGACGTCGCCGCGATGAATCTGGCGTGCCACCGCCGGGAACACGCCCAGAATCTGTGGCGCGGTCACATCCCACTGATCGCGGCCGATCTTGGCGCTGAAGCTTCCGGAGTCGCCGTTCTGAAACATGAATGAGGCATCCCAGCCACCAAGGCCCATGCCATACGCGCCGATAATGGCGGGCCCTTCCACACCCATCTCGTTGGGAAACACGTGGATCCATTCCGAGAACATGAACGGCCGGTCAGCCACCTGCTGCATCCCGCTGCTGAGCAGTCCCGACCCGGCCCGCGTCAGCATCGACGCATTGGCCTGGCCGCTGCCGAAATAGTTGTGCCGGTCGATCGTCCCAACACCCCAATCCGTGTACAGGTTGGCAAAATGGCTCAGCGCCCGACCCGCTTGCCAGTTGGAGCTGACCACCTCGCCCTGGTATCCCGCCTCTCGCAGCGCCTTCACGTATCGATCGTAGAACTCGCCCTGGAGAATATAGAGGAATTGCAGCGCGTCGAGAAGCCGCTGTTTGCGAAAGGCCTGCGAGCCGTTGAGCTGGATCGGGTCCCAATACCACGGGTTGCCCAGCGGGAGAATGTTGCCCTTGTCCAGGTGCTCGCCGTCGGCCTTGAATCCGTCGCCGGCAAAGCAATCGAATGCCCGCCCGCCCCAGGCCTGCTGAAGCTTGTCGTGGCTGCCGTACTTGGTGCGCAGCCACTGGCAGAATCGCTGGCCGACCTGCTTCCGGAGCGTGGCGCTGGCTTTGAGAGGGGCCATTGAGGTGAAGAACAGGATACTCTGTTCGTTGATGATTTCGATGAACGCGATGGCCGGGTCTTCCGCATACGTGAGCCCTGTGTAGGAGTTCTTGTGCTTCAGCAGGTTCACGATCTGGAGGCTCTGGACGCGTTGAAGCTCCGGCGAATAGTGGATTGCGCTGTGCGGCGTCTCGATTCGGTTGCCCTTGAACGCCCCGAACTCCTCCAGATAGGGCACGTACTGCTTGTCCGCTGGACCGAGCTTCTGCGAGCCGAAATGGGCCGACAGCTTCACGTAGATGCCGGCCTGCTTGAATTTCGCGACCTGGTAATCCATGCGATCCAGGCCGGGCGGATCGTATTCCACGCAACTGTCCTTCGATTGAATCCCGCCCCAGCCGGTGTTGTCGGCGAACTTGTGCAGTCGAACCGCGTTGATCCCGTACTTACGATAAAAAGCGGCACGCTTGTCTGCCAGGGGCTTCTCGGGCGCGCAGGTGCCGTAGCAGAGATTCAGGCCCCACAGCTTGATGGGTCGACCATCATAGATGAGCTTGTCGGCCTGCCGGGCGATGCATCCGTGCTTGCCTGCGGGGGCTTCGATCCAGTCGGACAGGCCGAGGACGCCCTGCGTGGCATCGCCGGTGGCTTGCCAAGGGTACCAGGTGGCAAGTCCCGGTTCATCGGGAATATCGGCGACCGTCGGATACCAGCTTGTCGCTCCTGGCAGTTCAACATTGATTGAAAGCCTGCGGACCTCGTCGGCAGCCAGCTTGTCCTTTGCCAGCACGATTCGGGCGCTGCCGTCGGAGGCAATCTCGCAGGGCGGGTCAAAATGGATCACGGTCGTTCCACCGCTGGCATCGGTCATCCGAACCGTCTGCACCTGGGTGCCCAGGCCGCGCTTTTCGAAGGGACATCGCACCGGTGTCTGTTTGCCTTGCGAGTCGACGATCACATCGCGGCCCTGGAATCCTTTTCCGGGGGCAAGTTCGACGATCACCAGAGTGAGTGCCGTATCCCCCTCCGCCTTCAGTTCGTAATTGAGCCGCAACTTGCGGGGATCGGGGTTGCTCGCACGGAACCCGATGCGCAGCGGCACGCCGGTGCCGCCGAGCTTCGCGGTGAGTGTCCCGATCGCCGCGCCCTGATTGCCCGCAGCGTTCCCCTCGAACCCGCTCCACGCCCAGTTCGGACCCCACGCCGCGACGCCGAATCGGAGGTGTTCCTCACCCGCACGGCTGACGATCACGTCACCGCGACCAGCCGAGAATGCTGTAAACGGTCGCTGCTCCGCTGCCGCCCAGGCCAAGGGAGGAATGGTGCAGACGACCAACGCATAGAACAGACACACCGCCGTGCAGACCAATGGCATACCTCGCATGTCTTGCTCCTCGTGAAGCCCCCAACGCTCGTCTTTTACCAGTGTAACGTGCACTCGTCTGGGGCCAAGCGCCAGCATTGAACAAGCCGCCCCAGGCCAACCTGATGTTATCCATCGCATCTGCAAAGCCGCTTCCCTGACGGCCGCAGAGCCGGCACACCGGCAGAAGCGAGCATGCGGACTCTACCCATCGGCGACATGCGCGCCGTTTCCCGGAGTCCCGTGCATCGTCGACGAGGTCCATCGGCCGAGGCAGTTCCGCCCTGTGTCCAGACCTGTCCAACGCTACTTCCCCGCCATGGTCCTCCAGCCCTGGTATCTGTTGCTCATGGCCTTGGCCGCTATTGTCTTGCCGACAGCTCTAAAAGGTGGGAGACCACCCGGTGAAAACTCGGGTCCGAAGGACCCACATCGCGGCGAGAGCTGCGACACTTTGGCCAACCTCGATTCACCGTCACCGCGGGGCACCTACAGCACCGGCTCCGTCGAGAACAACTGGCTCAGGATGCCGACCGCCTCAGCCTTCTTCGCCTTCTGTTGGACTGCCACATCTGCCGAAACCACCGCCTCAGGCTTCGATGCCGCCAGCACCCCGCTCTGCCCGATATACGCCGAATCAATCAAAAAGTAATCATCCGCATTGATCACCCCATCATAATTAAAATCCCCATTCCCCCACCCACCCCTCTGCGTGATGAACCCGCTGTCTGCCAAAAAGTAATCATCCGCATTAATGACCCCATCCAGATTCGCGTCGCCGTTCCACGTGTACTTGATGAGAATCTCGCCTTTTTTGGTTGTGCCCAGGCCGAGGCCGGTGAAACCGTTCTTGTCGTCTTTGGCAGCGGAACTGGTGATGCCTTGGCCGGTCCAGGCGCCGTTGGCGCGCGCAGAGCCGATGAGGTCAAAGAGTTCGCTGATGTCGCCGTTCGTGACGATCATGTCGTTGTCGCCCACATCAAGGCTGGCGCTCGCCCCAACGTCCACTCCGTCGATCGTCAACACCCCCGGCCCGGGGATGATCTCCAGCTTGAACGACCCGGACGCGATCTTCATTCCCATCCCTTTGAACGGATTCCCTCCGCCCAAATCAACCGTCAGCGTGTCAGCCCCGCCCCTGCCGTCAACGACCAGTGCCTCGACTTCCCACTCGACCGCCAAAGCGTAGCTCGGTTGTCCTTCTGGATCCCCGCTACGATAAACCTCAATCGTCCCGCCGTTCAGCCGCACGTCGAACGCATCGTCGCTGGTCGTGCCCTTGATCGCGAATTTCTGCGGAATGTACTCCACCTGCGTTCCGGCCCCGACGAGTGCATCAATCACCTGCATCGCCGGCGAGCCAGGCGTCTGGTCAAGATAGTTCCCCGCGACATCGAGCCACTCGAGATTGGTCAACCCCGCCAGCAGGTGGATATCGCTGATCTGATTGTCGTGTAGGTCAAGGTCGAAGAGATTCACCAGCTCCGTCAGCGCTCCCAGATCGCCGATCTCGTTGTCATCGAGGTCTAGCCAATGCAGATTCGTCAGCCTCTCCAGCGGCGACAAACCGCTGATCTGGTTGTACGCGAGCGACAACCGCTGCAGATTCTTCAGCTCCGACAGCGGCGCCAGGTCGCGGATCTCGTTGCTCTCAAGGCCAAGCCGATTGAGGTTCGTCAGCCCGTCCAGTGGTGTCAAGCTGCTGATCAGGTTCCCACCCACCTCCAGTTCTACGAGGTTCGTCAGTCCCTCCAGCGGGCTCAGATCGCCAACTTGGTTGTCGTAAAGGTAGAGCCGTGTCAGTTTCTTCAGCTCCGACAGCGGTTCGACGTCGTCGATCAGGTTCGCTCCCACGAGCAGAGCCTCGAGGTTTGTCAGCCTCTTCAGCGGGCTCAGATCGCTAACCTTGTTGTCGTCGAGATGTAGGTATTGCAGTTTCGTCAGCCCCGCCAGGGGCCCCAACTCGCGGATGCCATTCTTCCCCAAGTATAGAGTCGTAAGGTTCTCCAACTGCGTCAGCGGCGTCAGATCGCTGATGTTGTTGCCGAGCAGGCCAAGGTACTCGAGGTTCGTCAACCCTCCCAGCGGCGTCAGCCCGCTGATGTCGTTCTGCCATAGCTCAAGCCGTGTCAGTTTCTTCAGCTCCGTCAGCGCCTCCAGGTTACTTATGATGTTATAAGATAGCCTGAGGTACCCGAGGTTTGTCAGCCTTTCCAGCGGCGCCAGCTCACTGATGATGTTCGCGCCGAGATAGAGCTCACTGAGCTTGGTCAACCCTTCCAGCGGCCTCAGGTCGACGATCGCATTCTCGTCCAGATCCAGGCTGGCCAAGTTTGTCGCATACTCCAGTCCCGATAGATTGCTGATCCCCTTGGAGGCTGCCCACAGCTCCGTCAGCCCCTCCATGTCAACATCCGTGATCTCGCCGGTAGCCTTCTGAAGGGCGTCGCGAACCGCCCCCTCCAGGTTCGGGTCCGGGATGGCGACGGCCTTGGGGTAGTAGAAGACGATGGAGTCCGAGCAGGCGTTGGACACGTTCCCTGCCACGTCCTCGAACTGCGCATAGACCGTTCTTTGGCCCTCTTCCCAGGGCAAAATCCATGTTGCCGTGGCGCTGTATGTTTGCCAGGAGCCCCATGTGGAGCCGTCATTGCTGAATCGCATGCCCGCCACTTGCCCGCTGTTGTCCGTGGCAGAGAGGGCAAGCCGGACAGTCTGCGAATGGGTATGGTCGGCGCCGCCATTGACGATGATGGAACCCGCCGGCGCGATTGTGTCGGTGGTAATGGTGGCGGACGATGTGTTGGTCCCGCCCGGACCGCTGACCGTCTGCTGAAGGGTGTAGGTACCGTATCCCGTGTAGGTGTGGTATGTGCCTCGCTTCGTGCTGCTGCCGCCATCTCCATAATTCAATGTCCAACTCGTCCCACCAATCGACGAATCCCAGATCCACGTCGTCAGCGGCGGCGATCCGGACACCGGCGACGCGACGAAACAGGAGAGCGGCTTGGTGATCCCCGGATAGACCCCGTCTGCCACATCAACCCACCACTTCAGGCTGTAATCATAGCCCCATTTGTGAGACTCCGAATCGGCCCCATGCACAGCCGTGTAGGTTACGGACTGGGCGGAGATTTGCGGAGCCGAGAGAACCCATTGCGGGCCCCAGTTGCTGATGGGCGAGTACCAAAGATAACTTTGTTGTTCGAGACACCAAAGATGTCTCAGGGGATCATAGATCGCCATCCCAATAGCGTCCAATTGCTGCTCATATATTTCCGGCACCGGGTGGGCCCTTCGTGTCATGCTCCATGCGACCATTCCGCCAGAAACCACGGGATCCGAGTACTCCCACCACGGTGATCCTGCGGACGCCCAGAATGTGAAGGTCACGCTGGACTGGTCGCCCCCGAACGACCATTGCTGCCTCTCGGCATCGTAAACGGCCAAACCGATCTGGGCGGTGTAACTCCAGAGCCCACCAGCCCCTCCACGCTCGGAGGCCCGCCAAGCCACGACCCCTCCGGCCACATTAGGGTCCGAGACGTCCCAGTACTGTTCACCAAATATACGGTAGTCTTGCCAGGAAGACTGCCACGCGCCGGAGCGCGGCTCATAGACGGCATAGCCAATCACGGTCCTGTTGGTGCCACCATCGAATCCTGACGCCTTCCACGCAACAACCCCATCAATTGCGGTCAACCCGCTCACGACAAAGCCCGGCGCCGCTACTACCTTCGGATACGCCGACTCCGCCTGCTTCCATTCCGCGCGTACAGGATCGAAAACCTTGTACTTCACCGTCGTCGTATCCCCCGACGTCTCCACCCAGGCTTGCACATCCTGAAGCGGCGGAATGCTCAGCATCATCCGCCCCTCCAACCCCTCCGCCACCGCGCGCCCAACCATCCCCCGCCTCTTCGCCACTCCGCCGCGCCGTGATCCCATACCCATAATGTCCTCCTGTCCGCCAACAACAGGCCGCCAAAAGAACCACAACCAAACCCCGGATTGACCGCCCCAACATCAGAGCCCAACCCACTGAACTACATCATCAGTTTACTACATTACCTCGGCCCGCCCCCCCCCCCCCCCCAAAAAAAAAAAAATC